>JANOSQ010000990.1:0-11171 GCA_031415915.1 Fimbriiglobus sp.
CCGCGGACTCGTCCCGTGGATCGGCTTCCGCCAAATCAGCGTGCCGTTCACCGCCCCGCCGCGGCACGCGGGCCGGTAGAAATACGGGTGGATCAAAAGCCTCCGCCACGCGGTGGACGGGATGACCGCCTTCAGCATGAACCCGCTGCGGAAGATGGCCCTCGGCGGGATCTTCGTCGCGGCGCTGTCGTTCCTGTACGGCTTCGCGGCGATCTTCGCCCACTTTTTCACCGAGTTGACCGTCCCGGGCTGGACTTCGCTCCTGGTGAGCGTGCTCTTCCTCGGCGGTTGCCAACTGGTCTGCTTCGGCGTGCTCGGCGAGTACATCGGCCGGATTCTGGAACAGGTGAAGGGCCGGCCGGTCTACATCATCCGGGCCACGGCCGGGTTGGATTCGACCTTGCAAGTGCGCCCGTTGGAAACGGCCCCCGAGATCCGCCAAGCCAGTTGACCCTTACCCCAGGTATTGCCCGGTGCGAGTCCTCGATCCCCGCGAACTTTGCCACGACCGCCTGGCCGACCGCTTCGGCGATCTGCTGTCGAACTACGACACCCAACGCCGACTCGAAACGCTGATCGACGACTTCCTGCCCGCGGAGCGACTGACCGGGGCGACGGTTCTCGACGTCGGCTGCGGCTTGGGGCAGTTCAGCGAGCGCTTGCAAGCGCGCGGGGCGACGGTCACGGCCACCGATATCGGCGCCCGGTTGCTCGACCTCACCCGCGAACGCGTCGGCTGCGAGACGATCCGAGCGGACGCCCTCGATTTGTCCGGGGTTTTCGGCGAGAACCGCTTCGACCTCGTCGTATCGTCCGAGTGCATCGAACACACCCCCGATCCGCGCGAGGCGATCCGGCAGATGGCCAAGGTGCTCAAACCGGGCGGGCTGCTGTCGCTGAGCACGCCGAACCGCACATGGCAACCGGTCGTCCACTTGGCCACGAAGTTGCGCTTGCGCCCCTTCGACGGATACGAGCGATTCCTCTCGTGGGGCCAAGTCCGCGAGACGCTGCTTTCGTCCGGGATGATCCTGAAGCGCGAGTACGGCTTGCACCTGTTCCCGTTCCAAGTGCCGTTGAACCGGCTTTCCCGCTGGTGCGACGGTCGATTGCAGCTGCTCCGCGGCGGGATGATCAACCTCTGCGTGTTGGCCGAGAAGGCCCGATGACGCCGACCTGCCCGCTCTGCGACGGTGCGTCCGCGGTGATGCTGTTCGAGAAAGGCGGCACGCCGTACTGGCGCTGCCGGAGGTGTCGCTTCCACTTCGCCACGCCGATGGCGAACCCGAACCTCGAGAATGCGCTCGGTGATTTCGAGCCGGCCTACTTGCAATACTTGGAAGTCGAAGCGGCCGACGAAGCGAACTTCCGCGCGACGCGGAAGTGGATGGAACGTTTCAAAACCTTGCAGAACCAGCCCGTACTCGACGTCGGCTGCGGCAGCGGCAAATGGGTGCGCTGGCTGCGGCGGGACGGCGTGCCCGCGTTCGGTTTGGAACCGAGCGAGGCGCTCTTCGACCGATTCTTGAAGGGCGACCCGGCCTTCCAACGAGGTCTGTTGAATCCCGAACTCGCTCTCCCGCAAGATCACTACCCCGCCATCACGTCGTTCGATGTGCTCGAACACGTCGAACGCCCCGTCGAGTTCCTCGCAGAGTTGTCGCGGCGGTTGCAACCGGGCGGGGCGCTCTATCTGTCCAGCCCGGATGTCGGCAGTTTGTCCGCGCGGTTGCTGGGCCGGGCTTGGCATTTTTACGGGCCGTACCACCTTTCCTACTTCGGCCGTGATACCCTGCGGCGGGCGGCGAAGCGCGTCGGTTTGCGGCTGGTCGATTACCGCTACCGCAGCCGGTGGAAGTCGCTCGGCTACGCGGGCCGGTACTTCTATGAGTTCGCTTTGCGCCGCCCCGCGCCGCCGTGGACCGCCCGCTTCGACGGGGTGTTGCTGCCGATGAATCTGTTCGATGCGTTCCACGCGTGCCTCGTGCGCGATTCGTAACCGGGGCGACCATGTCCACGAACCGCTGGGGCTTGCTGCTGCTGCTCGCCGCGCTGCCGATTATCCTCGCGGTGGTGTTCCACCACCCCGAATGGCTGAAGGGGCGGCGCGCGAACCTCGGGCCGGACGGGCACTTCTACATCTACCAGATGGGCCGGGTCGCGGAGTTGAACGGGGCGTGGTGGAAGCTCGCCGACGATGACCGCGTGGGTCACCCGTACCCCACCGGCGCCGCCAAGAACCCCGGCTTGTTCGAGGGTCTCGATCTGCTGATTCTCGGGGCCGTCGTCGGGCAGGTGCTGTCGCCCGTGGGGACGTTCCATTTCGTCGCGATGGCGGCGCTGGTGATGAACGGCTGGGCATCGTCGTGGTTGGCGCTGCGGTTGACACGCTCGACGTGGGCCGGGGCGTTGGCCTCGTATCTCACCGTCGTGAACCTGCCGACGCTCATCCGACTCGAAGGGCACGAGCATTTGCACCTCGTGAAATACTCGTGGATCGCGCTCTCGTTCTGGTGCTTCACCCGCTACCTCGATGCGCCGACTCCACGCCGTGGGGGGTGGCTCGGGCTCGCCGTTGCCGGGACGTTGCTGGCCTCGTTTCACTTCGGATTCTTCTTGGTGCTCGGCTTGGCCGCTTGGTGGCTCGGTTGCCTGATCACGGGATCGCTGACCCGCGCGCACGTGCGTCCCACGCTGTGCGCGATCCTCGCGGCCGGGATGCTCGCGGCCCTCGGCACATTCCCCGTTTGGTCGGGGACGAAGAACCCGACGTTGGCGAAGTTCTACTCCCAGCGCGAGTACGCGGATGTCTGGACCTACAGTGCCGAACCGTGGCAGTACATTACACGGCCGGACACCAAGGCTGCCGAGGAGCGGTTGAAAGCCTCCGGCCGGCAGTCGATCCCGAATGCCGCGGCCCTCGCCGATACCCCGCTCGACAACCACGTCCGCGGGATCTTCGACCGCTACGGCAACGCCAGCGGGAGCTGGAATTACTACGGGGCGACGGCTCTACTCGCGTTGGGCCTATTCGCGGTGATGCGCCTCCGCGGATCGAGTTTCGGACTTGTTCATCCGGTCGTCTTGGATCGAGCGGGCGGCTTGATCGCGTTCTGGGTCATCCTCAGTTTGGCCGGCGGGCCGGGGGCGTTTCTCTACGATCTCACCCCGCAGTTCCGCTGCTACGGCCGGGCGGGGTTGGTGGCACTGCCGCTCGTCGCGGTGCTAGCAGCGGTTGGTTGGTATCGCGTCTTCGAAATCCTTCCGAACCGGATCGCCAAAGCATCACTCGTCGCCGGAGTGCTCGGTCTCCTCACCTTCGATTGGAAGGACGCCTCCCGGATGCGGTTGCCTTCGGTGGACCCGCAGCCGCCCGCGTGGGTGCCTTGGCTGAAAGCGCAACCCGACGATGTTCGGCTCGTCGCGCTTCCGTCGACCGATCAGACCTACTGCTGGGGGGAGGTCTGGCACTGGCAGAGCTTGGCGTACTCCTTCGACCACCGCCATCGCACGCTGAACGGGGCCGAGTTCGCCTTCGTCTACGCCGACTTGCAACTGCTCGGCACGGGCTACCACGACCTCAGCCCGGCCGGTCTGCAGTTCATGGTCACGCTCGGCTACAACGCATTCGCGTTCGATGAGGCCGGGCTGAGACGATCCCCGTGGCTGGCGAAACTTGGGTGGCTGAAGCGCGAGGTCGAACTGCCCGACGGGTGGAGCATCTGGCGAATCGAATCGACCGCACCGCGCATCCCGGTGGTCACACGCAAAGAACTGCTGGATCGCGGCATCCGCCCGGCGCTCACCGTTCCGGCGGGCGCCGTGATCTGCCCGCGGTTCAAGCTGAATGAAACGGTGATCGTGGCCGACCCGAGCGCGGTCGAAGCGATTTGGATCGATGCCGGGGGGACCGCGACCGGTCGGTGGATGCGCATCCTCGAACAATGCGTCTACGGCCCGGGGTTGGGGGCGTACACGGTTCGCGCCCCCGCACAACCGGGTGAGTGGAAGTTGCGATTTCGCGACCGCGCGACCGGCGACTCTCTCGGCGAGCAGAGTTTCAGCGTCGTCGATTCGATTCCGCCGGGGAGCGTGCTCAGCTCGCAAGCCATCGTGACAGCCCTTGCGAACTTCCCGGATGGACGCTGTCGCATCCGGATCAAGAATGATTCGCCCCACTACTTCGCGGCCCGCGCCAGCGAGGACAAGTTGCCCGTGAGCCATCCGACCTTGGCCGGCATGGCACCCGGCACGCTCGTGCTGACGCTGCGCGTCCGCGAAGTGATCGGCGACCGGGAAGAATCGTTCGAACTGCGACGGGTCTATCTCGCCGACCTCGGCCCCGGCGAAGAGTACGAGGTGATCCTTCCGCCGGGGACGCTTTCGACGGGGGCCGGCGGCAAACGCGAAATCGTCGGCGTGCTGTACTCGGGCCCGCATTTGGTTCCGCTGGTCCATGCACCCGCGCTGCGGATCTCGTTTTCAAAACCCTGATTCGGCGAAGCAGCGCCGACGCGCAATCCGCGTCACCCGATCGCGGGGCAGCTTACTCACGCGCGCGGCTGCGACGAACCGACTGCTTCGCGGCTGCCGGCTCACTTCCCGATGCAGAAGCGGCTGAAGATGCGGTCGAGCAAATCGTTCGTGTGGACGCTCCCCGCCATCGCGCCGATCTGATCCAGGGCCTGCCGCAGGGCCACCGCGAGCAACTCCGGCGGGTCGTTGAACACGGCGTGGGCGTGCGCCCCGCGCAGATCCGCGATCGCGGCCTCGATGTGGTGCCGGCAACGGCTCTGGCTGGGGGCGAGCGCCGGCCGGGCGAATGCCGAGGCGCGTTCGCCCAGGAACGCCCGCAGCTCCGAGGTGCCGTTCCCCGCCACCACCGAAACGGATAACCCGTCCACCGGCCCGAGGTCGGCCTTGGTGCGGAGCAGAAAGCCCCGCGTCGGCAAGCTCGCCGGAGCGGGCGACCCGACCGGGACGCAAACCAACACCAGATCCGCGCCGTCGGCTTGCCCGCGCCCGAGGCTTTGGGCCTGCGCTTCGATCGAATCGCCGGCGGTTTGCCAACCGGCGGTGTCGATCAACTCGATGCCGTGCCCGCCTAGGTCGAGGTGGTGCGACAAGTAATCCCGCGTAGTACCAGCCCGTTCGCTGACGAGCGCCGACTGCGTTCCGATCAGCGCGTTGAACAGGCTGCTCTTGCCGGCGTTCGGCTCGCCGACGAGCGCGACCCGCATCGGTCGCCGACTGACGCTGCGGTCGTCGAGTTGCCGCTTCAGGTTCATCAAGTGGGCGATGCCTGATCCGATCCGGAGGATCGTGTCGTCTTTGGTCACGAACTCGATGTCCTCGTCCACGAAATCGAGCGCGGCTTCGACGTCCGCCAGCAGGTTCAGAAGATCGTCCCGAAGTTTCGCCAACGGTTGCGAAACCCCGCCCGCCAGTTGGGCCAAGGCCGCTTGCAAATCGGCGTCGCCGGTCGCTTCGATCACGGCCAGCACCGCTTCGGCCTGCGTGAGGTCTTTCTTCCCGCTCAGGAACGCCCGCATGGTGAACTCGCCCGGCTGGGCGGCGCGGGCCCCCGCCGCGAGCAAGTCGCCGATCAAACGCTCCACCAAAGGCGGCGCCGAGACGGTGTGAATCTCGGCGAGATCCTGCCCCGTGTAGGTGTTCGGCCCGCGGAAGAAGTAGAGTTCCGCCGGCAATCGGGCTTCGATGCCCGAGAGCGCGAGCGAACCCGACTGGAGGGAACGCGATCCGCCGACTACCGCATTCGGGGTGAAGACGGAGCCAAGGAGGGCTTGCGCCTTCGGCCCCGACACGCGCACGATGGCGCGGACGCCCGGCCCCGCGGACGACGACAATGCGACGATGGTGTCATCGAGGTAAGGGTGCATGTTCCGCCGACGCCGAATGCGAGGCTGGTCGGAGTACGTTTCTTTCGGAGCCGGACGCGTTAGTTAGCGACGGTCAGGTATCGCTAACGCGTCCGGCTCCGAAAGAAACCATCTCGACTCACATGTCCCGGAAAAGCAAGCGGCCCGCTGAAAATCAGCGGGCCGCGAGCGCTGCGGGTTCCGCCCGCGGTTATTTGTCTTTTTCTTCTTCTTTGCCGGCCGCTTTGCCGATGGCTTCGGCCGAGAGCTTCACCGTCACGACGACGTCTTTGTCTTTCGACACGCTGTCGAGGGTCTTGGACAAGTCGTCGATGAGGGCTTTGAACTGCGGTTGGTTGCCGCCGATGATCGGCAGGAACGTCTTGGCGGCGGTCACGAGCTTGGTGAGCTCGGCGCCGAAGTCGTCGGCGCTGTCGTTGTCTTTCATGCCGAGCTTGATGGCGACGTTGACTTCCTTGCCGAGGTTCACGGTCAAACCCATCGTGTTCATCTTGGCGAGGCCGGCCTTGATTTTGTCGCCGTCGACGCCGAGGGCCTTGAGCTGGCTGAAGTCGCCGGGGATGTCGCCGACTTTGCCTTCGGTGATCCCGCACATGAACATCGAAGCCTTGGCGTCTTGCTTCATCACCAAGGCCGTCAGTTCCTTGCCGAGGGCGGGCTTGGCCTTGTCGTTGTGGGCGGCGAGCGCGGCCACGACGAGTTTCTTGTCGGTGCCCGCGATGATCGGCTTGCCGGATTGCACGGCGATATAGCCGGGCTTGCCGTTGTCGCCGGTGAACTTGATGAGTTCGAGTTCGCCTTCCTTCACGATCGAGACCTTATCGGCCATTTCCTTGGCGGCGGTCGCGGCCGCTTCCATGATCTTCGCCGCGTCGAAGGTGCCGCGGGCGATGAACACGCCGTTCATGTCTTCTTGGCCTTTGCCCCAGATGCCGATGGTGACGCGTTCGATGTCCTTCATCGGGTCGAGGCCGAGGTCCTTGAGCACCTTGGCGGCGTCCTTGCCTTCGAGCACCTGTTTCATTTGGGCGCGGGCGTACTTCTTGATGATGTCCGATTCCAACGCCTGCTTGACGTTGAGCTGGACGACGAATTCCGTCTCTTTCGGCAGGAGGTTATCGACCTCGGCCGCCCGGCTCGGGGCCGCGGCGCCGGTCGCGAGCAAGGCCACCATCAGAAAACGGGAGACGCTACGCATGGGCAGTTCCTTTCGGGCACGGTGAGAAAACGCGGGTTCGCCCCGCAGGGTCTGTCAGAAAGAAGTATACCCGCCGGAGATCGGGGGGGTTTCGGGGGCGGGAAAAATCGTCAGCGGGCGACGGTCGCTTCGTTCGCTTTCAGCATCGCCATCAGGCGCCGGCAGTATTCGGGCAGTTCGTCCGGGCTGCGGCCGGTGAGCAGATTCCCATCCAAAACGGTCGATTCGTCGCGGTAGACGGCCCCGGCCATGCGGACATCGTCGCGGATGCCGGGGGAACAGGTGAGGGTTTTGCCGTCCAAGGTGCCCGCGGAAATGAGCACCTGCGGCCCGTGCCCCATCGCGGCGACCATGCGCCCGTCTTGGACGAACGTCCGCACCACGTCCACGGCTTCTTCCCGCAGGCGGAGCCGCTCCGGGGCCAGTCCGTCGGGGATCAGCAGTAGGTCGTAATCCTCGGGGTTCACGCCGTAAATCGGCAGATCGGGCTCGATGACGTAGCCATGTTGCCCGGTGAGGGCGTGCATCAGCGGGCTGGCGAGAGTGACGTCGGCCCCTTCTTCCCGCAGGCGGTACCACGGGAGCATCAGGCTGATGTCTTCGAATCCGTTGGCGACGAGGATGAGGGCGCGCATGGCATTCTCGCGGGTGAAGGCGAACCACTGCCGTATCGACCAAACGGCCCATTCAACTTACTATTTCTGCGATTCCCGGCGACCGGGGATGTCTACGGAACCTCCGGGTCGGGCCGGTTTCCCGCGCGGAACGCCGGAATCGGCCACGGTTGGGTGGACTCAGTTTATCCAGGCAATCGAGCAACCGTCCGTAGCGTCGCCGGTGCGTCCGGCGAACAAATCCATTTCAACACTCCGTGGGGCTCGTTCACTCGGCGATTTGAAACGTCAGCGTCGTCCAGAACGATTCCCACTCGTAGTCTTTGTGCTTCGGGCGGGTCATGTGGGTGAGGCGGATCGTCATCGGGCCGGGCTTGGCAATCGGAATCAACGCTTCGCCCTTGGGGTTCGTGCGCACCGTCCCGGCGGGGCTTTCGCCGTCGCCGGGGTGCGACCAGCCGAGGTTGGCATCGGCCAGCGGTTTGCCTCGGAAGTGGACTTTCACCTTCAACGCGTGGCCGATCTTGCGCTCGAAGGGGCTTTGCAGCGGGATGATTTCCAGGGGTAGCCCTACCTCCCGGCAGGGGTCGCCGGCTTTGCCGTCGCCGACGCGTATCAGCGCCTTCGGCGACTTCGAGTAGCGCTCCGTGCCCGGCTGATCGAGCGATTTCTCCTTCGCCCGCAGAGCGTAGATGTGGGGCAGGCCGTCGCTCACCAAGTAGGCGTTGAATTTGTCGGCTTCCAACGTGATGAGCTTCGGGCTGGTTTCCACGGCGACGATGTAGACGCCGTCGGCCGACGGTGTGAACGGGAGCAGCCCGGCCAATTCCTCGATTCCCCCCGCTTCGAGTGCGGATTCTCGACCCGCGGTATCGACGAGCCGGCGTTTGGCGAACTTGGCCGAATCGGGGGCGTGATCGCCTTTGGGGAACTCGCTCCCCGAGACGGCCAAAACCTTGAGGGGCTCCTTGGCTTTGGCTTTGTCCGGCGGGATGAGCCAGAGGTCGTGGGCCGAGGCGCCGGAAGTCGCGAGCAGCCCGGCGATGAGGATTCGAATTAGCATTTTGATTTCACCCGTAAGGAATGGACGGTGTCGCGGTCGGAGCGATTGAAGTCCCGGCGGCGGGCGGGTATTCTATCCGGACTTCGCACTCTTCACTTTCATCGGTTCGAGGCGGCCCATGGCCATTCAGATTCAATGCCCCGGTTGCAGCGACCAGGTGACCGCGACCGAAGCCGACCGCGGTCGCTCCATCAAGTGCGGCACGTGTTGGACGAGCGTGAACATCCCCGCCGGGTCGAGCAGCGCCGTCGCGAAGCCGGTCGCCCGGCCGGTGCCGGCCGTGGCCAAGCCCGCGATCGCCGTGGCGGCCGCGGTCGTGAAGGCCCCGGTCCTCGCCACGCCGGTGCCCGCGAAGCCGGCGTCGAAGGTGGACGGGAAGAAGGCCAAAGAGAAACCCCGCTTCAAAAGAGCGCGACCGCGATGACGACGGGGAGGACGACGACGATTCGGAGAACGGGAAGAAGAAAGGGGGCAAGGGCCTGCTGATCGGTTTGGGCGTCATCGGTTTGATATTGCTGGCCGGCTGCGGCGGAATCGGTTGGGTGATCTACGATCAAACGAAGGCGGACACGGCGGCCACGACCCCGACCGACGGGGGCGGCGGCGGCGATCCGGCCAAGCCGAAGAGCTGGAAGCCGATGAACCTCGGCGACGGCTTCGCGATGGACACGCCGAACGGCGACGTCAACAAGAGCGACGCCGAGGTGATGTTCGGAACCGAGGGCTTGAACGCGAAGAAGTACGTCAAGCAGGACAACGATTCGACGATCCAGATCACGGCGGTACACTGCGATCTCAGCAAAGAGGCGGCCCGGAAGTTCGACCACACGGCGATGGTGCTCGAGATGTTCGCGATGCCGAGTGCGGGGCCGACGTACCGCGGGCCGCGGTTCATCGGTGAGCGAGAGGCGCGGGAATACACGTTCGACCGCGCCGGCGCCCACGATGCGATGTGGATCGCCCGCGTCGGCGATCGCGCCTACGGCTTCCAGTTCCACTGGGCGAACCCCGCACCCGCGGGCGTGCTCGAAACGAAGGAGGCATTCTTCCGCAGTCTGAGCATCAACTACAGCGGCGGCGTCGAGCCGTTCGAGCCGGCGCCGCGGAACCCGGGGCCCACTGTCCCAGCGCCGATCGAACAGCCCTGGGTGGCGCTCACCAACTCCGCCGGATTCAAAGCCGAGGCGCCCAAGGGCGTGCAGACGGAGAAGCTCTACGCCGACTGGAAGTCGAAGCTTTACAACGGGAGGAAATACACGGCGGAAGATGCATATTGCAATTATTACGCCGTCTATCACGACATCCCGGAGAGCGCGGATGTCGATCTGCACAAGATCCTCACGGCGCACCACCAATTTTTGTTCGTGGTCAAGTCCCCCGACGAGGGCAAACTCGACGGGAAGGTCGCCACGAAGTGGACGTTCCAGAACGGCGTGCCCGGTTACGGTTACAGCGTCCGCGTCGGGTTCCGAGTCTTCACGTTCATCGTCGGCTCCAAGTTCGGTCTACCGAACAAAATCGACGCGACCCACGAAGCGCGGGCCGAGAAGTTCTTCAAGTCGATCGAGATCGCGTTCGACCCGAAGAAGGCCGACCTGCTGGCGGACGAACCCGAGTGGGCCGCGATGGCCAAGGCGGTCGGCTTCAGTGCGCTCGCCCCGAAGGGTACGACCGTCGCCGATCACCGCGTCGGTTTCGCGCGGGACGAAATCAAGGGCACGGAGTTCAAGTGCGAAGACGAAGGAATTCTGTATCAGGTCTTCGCCTACGACCTCCCGGCGGGCAAGACCATCGACAAGGTGGTGGCCGAGCACCTCAACCGCCAGCCGATCACCCAGGGGCCGAAGGCCATCACGATCGACGGTTACGCGGCCGAGGAACTGACCTACCAAGACTTTTTCAAGTTGCCCATCGCGATGCGCTCGGTGAAAGTGGGCAACCGGGCCTTCGTTGCCAAGATTGCCAAACGGTTCGGCGGCGGCAACGTATCCGACATGGAGTTCGACGCGCGGAAGGCGAAATTCTTCGCCAACTTCCACGTCGGGGCGGGGGGTGGCGCCGTCGTCGATCCCGGCCCCGGCGACCCCAAACCGGCCGGGACTGGCGAGTTCGTCAAGGGCGGGAAAGTCCTGCCGTTCTGGACGGCCGTGGTGCTGCCCGAAACCAAGGAATTGATCACCTGTTCGATCCGCGACGCCGGGGCCGCCAAGCCGAGCGGGGTGCTCCGCCGCTACGGTTATCCGGACTTCAAATTGAAGGCCACTTACCAACTGCCGTTGCCCGTAAATCGCATGGTGGCGGACGAGAAATCGGGCCGGCTTTAGGCGAGCGGCAGGAGGTAGCCTACCCAATTGAGGTTTCCGAAACGAGCTCGGCATGAGACGATGGGCAATTCA
>JANOSQ010000991.1:0-4380 GCA_031415915.1 Fimbriiglobus sp.
CCGGGGGCCGGGGGTGTTACCCTCGGGGTGCGGCGACTCTATTTTTTGGGGACTGCGCGGGGCGCTTCTGCTAATACTTGTTTTGGCGTCGGGCTCTCACCCCAAACCATCCAAATCACTTGTGTGACCAACCGGCTAGAAGAAACCGGCGGCGCACCGAATTCCTAATCCCGGCGATCCCGCCGCGGGCCGCCGCGTCCGCCGCGGTCGCCACCGCGATCCCCACCACGGTCACCGCCGCCGCGCTCTTCGCGGAAGCCGCCGCCGCCCGGGGGTGGGCCCCCGGCGCCTTCTTCACCTTCCGGCTTCGGCGCCAGCAGCGCCTTGCGGCTCAGCTTCACGCGGTCCTGGTCGTCGATGGCCACGACCTTCACTTGGACGCGGTCGCCGACCTTCACCACGTCGGACGGGTGCTGGACGTAACCGTGGTCGAGTTCGCTGATGTGGCAGAGGCCGTCGCGGCCGGGGCTGATCTCGATGAACGCCCCGAATTCCTTGATGCTCGACACCTTGCCGTCGTAGATGGCGCCGACCTTGATCTCGGCACACAGCGCCTCGACCTTGCCCTTCGCGGCCATCGCCGCGGCCATGTCGCTGGCGGCGATCGTCACCGTGCCGTCTTCCTCGATGTCCAGCTTGGCGCCGGTTTCGTCTTGGATGGCGCGGATCATCTTGCCGCCCGGCCCGATGAGCAGGCCGATCTTCTCCGGGTTGATCTTCACTTGGAACAAGCGCGGGGCCGAGGGGGCGATGTCCGTCCGCGGCGCGGTGAGGGCCGCGAGCATCGACTTGAGGATCTTGATGCGGGCGCCGCGGGCCTGTTCGAGCGCCCCGCGGATGATGTCCTCGGTCACGCCGTCGAGTTTGATATCGAGTTGCAGGCCGGTGATGCCCTTCTGCGTCCCGGCGACTTTGAAGTCCATGTCGCCGTAGTGGTCTTCATCCCCTTGGATGTCCGTCAGCAGCACGTATTCGTCGCCGCGGGTGCAGAGGCCGATGCTGATCCCGGCGACCGGGCGCTTGATCGGCACGCCCGCGTCCATCAGCGCCAACGTCCCGCCGCAGACGGAGGCCATCGACGACGAGCCGTTCGACTCGAGGATTTCCGAGACGAGGCGGATGGTGTAGGGGAATTTCGCGGGCGGCGGCAGCACCGCTTTGAGCGAGCGTTCGGCGAGCATCCCGTGGCCGATTTCCCGGCGGCCGGGGGCGCGGATCGGCTTGCACTCGCCGACGCTGAACGGGGGGAAGTTGTAGTCGAGGAAGAACTTCTTCGAGGTCTCGTCTTGGAGGCCGTCGACCTTCTGTTCGTCCTGGCCGGTGCCGAGCGTGACGACGACGAGGGCTTGGGTTTCACCGCGTTGGAACAGGGCCGAGCCGTGGACGCGCGGCAGCAGTTGGACTTCGGACGACACCGCGCGGACTTGGTCGAGCGCCCGGCCGTCGATGCGGGTGCCGGTCATGGTGATTTCTTGGAAGAGCTTTTCCTTGAGGGCCGTGAAGGCGCCGGAGAATTGCTCGGGCGTGTACTTCGTCTCGGTCGCCCCTTCGGGGAAGTAGTACTTCTTGGTCTTCGCTTTGAGTTCGTCGATGGCGGCGTAGCGGGCGAGCTTGCCGTCGGTGACGTAGGCCTTCTTGAAGTCTTCGCCGATCTTCTTGTAGAGCTCGGCGATCATCGGGTTTTCGGGCGGGGCGGGCGGGAACTCTTTCGGCCCGTGCCCGGCCTTGGTCCGCAGTTCCTCGATGGCGTCGATGACGGTGAGGATGTGGCCGTGGGCGAAGACGATGGCGTTGGCGACGATGTCTTCGGGGAGTTCGCGGGCGAAGCCTTCGATCATGCAGACGGCGTCGCGGGTCGCGGCGACGACGAGGTCGAGGTCGCTCTCTTCCATCTGCGTTTGCGTCGGCATCAGGATGAAATCTTCGCCGATGCGGCCGACGCGGACGGCGCCGATGGGCTTGGTGAACGGGATCGGCGACAGGTGCAGCGCGGCGCTGGCGCCGATGATGCCGAGGATGTCCGGGTCGTTTTCTTTGTCGGAGGCCATGACCGTGGCCATGACTTGGACTTCGTTCAGGTAGCCGACGGGGAAGAGCGGGCGAATGGGCCGGTCGATGAAGCGGGAGACGAGGGTCTCCTTGGTGCTCATCCGGGTTTCGCGCTTGATGAAGCCGCCGGGGAATTTACCGGCGGCGTAGGTGCGCTCGCGGTACTCGACTTGGAGCGGGAAGAAGTCGCGGCCGGGGATGGTGTTCCCGGAGGTGGCGGCGGTGAGGACGACCGTTTCACCCAGTTGGGTGACGACGGCGCCGTGGGCCTGTTTGGCGAGCTTGCCGGTTTCGAGGACCAGCGTGGCGGAGCCGAACGGACGTTCGATACGGGTGACAGGCACTTTCGAGAACCCCTTCGCAATGTTGCGGCGGGGTGGACGGCTGGCCGACTCGTCCGACGGGGAACGGAGCCGGCTTCGAGGATTGCGGGGGGAGCCGAGGTTACTTGCGCAGTCCGAGCTTGGCGATGACTTCCATGTACTTGGGGCGATCCGTCTGGCGGAGATACTGGAGCAGGCCCGCGCGCTGACTGACCATTTTCAACAGACCCCGCCGACTCGAAAAGTCTTTTTTGTGGGTCCGCATGTGGTCGGTCATGTAAATGATGCGAGCGGTCAGCAGCGCGATTTGCACGGGCGGTGAGCCGGTGTCGTTTTCATCGCGTTTGAATTGCTGAATCAGGCCGAGTTTCTGTTCCTTGTTGGTCGCCATGCCGCAGTCTTCCTCGTAAAAACTCGGGCCAACGAGCCGAAGCCGGTTTGGTCGAGCATCCCCCGTTGTTCCCGCCGTACACCGACGCCAACGGTTGTGTTGAGCCATTTTGAGATGGAGGTAGCTTATCGGGATCGGACGGGGTGGCAAGGGAGGGCGGGAAATTCATCCCACTTGGGTACAACCGATTTCTCTAGATCTGACCGACGTCCTGCAGGAGCTTTTGGCCCGGGAGTGGCCAACCTGGCTCGAAAATGGTTCCAGCCGGAAGTGCCCCACCCCCTCGTGGAATCATTTCCGATTTCTGGTAGAACCCATGTGCACCAACGACTTGCGTTCGTAATTGCATCCCGCAATGCCGGCTGAAACCATTTTGGAACCCGGTGCTGACGCGACAAACCGCCCGCCGCAATCTGGCGCGGGCCCCCCAGAGAATCTGGATGCACCCGATTCCGGCACTCGGAATCGCTTCCTGTAGGGTTGCGAGAACGAGGCTACAAAGTACAACGGGGTGGTTGCAAGGCAATCGTCGTGGAGCTCCCATGTTCCCACTGCTCTGTCTGTCGTTGGCGCTCGGCGCGGAGCCGGATCCGGCGATGACCTTGGATCGACTGGCCCAATTGCTCGACGAGTGCGAAGTGATCCCGCCGCGCGAATGCGGTCATCAAAAAGTCGTCCGACGCTCGGAGAAGGGATTGGTCGCGGACGAATACGAAAACGTCTTTTTCACGACCGACACCAACTGCAGTAACTATTACTACGGTCAAGCGGATGCCGGGTTGCCCGTCGCGCTGAAAATGATCGAGTGCCGCAATCCGGAGTACGCATTCTCGCTCGTCCCCGCCGGGGATACTTACAACGTCTACCACTTTGAGATCGCGCGCCGTTGCCTGTTGGAGACGAAAAAGAATGCGAATTACATCGGCGGCGTTTCGCCCGGCTTGTCGGAAGCGGAAGTTTCGCTTTACCATACCTTTTCGTCCCTCGTCGCTTGGAATAGAGATCGCTTCAGCGACTTGATCCGGAACCCGGCGACCCGCTGCACAATACTCCGGAAAAGCCCCCTCCACTTCGCCCTGACCGGGCGGTCGATGGAACCACTACAAGGAAGTCCCGAGCGTTTCTCGGCGACGATCCGCATCTCTCGCAGTGGAAAATACGCTTACGTGACCGAGTCCCACGGGACCGTGACCTACGGAAACGGCCAACGCCATGAGGCGACGATTGTGAATGAGGTGGTGGAAATGGAAACCCACCCCCGTCTGGTGTCGTCGAAAGTGACTCACAAATCGTTGAATGCGAACCCGCCCAGCACCTCGATCGAGGAGAGGCTTTTCCAATACGGCCCGGAGTTCGTCCGCGGGCACAAGCCGGTGTTCCGGAAGAGCGACTTCGGGATGCCCGAACCCTTCGCCTGGGAATTCGTCACCGCCGAGCCGGCTACACCTCCAGCCGCGCCCTCCGACTGGCATCTCGGTTCAAATTATTATTGGGTGCTCGGCTTGACGTCGGTCGGCATCGCCCTGAGTGTCCTCGGTCGTCGCTTTTCAAGGCCACGCTCGCCCAATTGACTGGAAAACTCAGCTTCGGCTCCCCGGCAAGTGTCCGTGAGAAAAA
>JANOSQ010000992.1:0-1739 GCA_031415915.1 Fimbriiglobus sp.
CGGGTGCCGGCTCGGCCTCGCCCCAAACTCGGACCAGCGTCGGCTGAATCTTCCTCTCGAAAAGGGTGATGAGCTCGCGGTTGGCGGCAACCAGCGCTTGCTCGGCTTCGATCTCAGCCACGATGGCTTGCTGGGTGGCGAGGGGCGGGAGGGGGATCGGGATGCTCTCGACGATGCCTTGATTGATCTTGGGCATGCTCCCGGCGGCGCCGACGGCATTTCCGGTCACAAACTTGCGAACTACGCCGCTATGGAGGACCGTGAGCAGATAATTGCTTCGAATTGTTTTCTCGTCGGCTCGTATACGAATCATCAAGTCCGGATAGATGTAGTCCTCGTCGTCCGTGTCGAAAACCGCAGCGGTGCCGACCAATTCCTTGGTGTTACCGCGTTGAAGGTAAATGTCGCCACGGCGGCAGCGGCAAGGCGAATCGAGCGGGATGTCTTCGTCGAGATATTTGAACTTCGAGAGGTCCATCTTCCCCGACGTGGTCGCACTCAACGACAGCACTTTCACTTTGGTGACGTGGTTCACCGGACTGCCTGAATAGCCGTTCTTTGGCCTGCTCTCGATGACTTCGCCCAACTTCACTATTGGCCAGTCGGGCCGGACGTCGATGTGCGGGCGGTAGTGGTCGAGGACGGCGCGGGCGCCGTTGATCACTTTCTGGTAGCCCTCGATCTCCGCCACGATTTCCTTCTGCACCTCCAGCGGCGGCAGGGGGATTTGGATTCGCTCCAGATTTCCCTTCGTGATGTGAACGAGTCCGACTCCGCCGTGCAGGTTCTCTTCAACTTCGACGACCGCTTTGTTCAGCGCATGGAGCAGATACATCTTGGTCGCTCGGGATTCATCGAAGCCAACTTTGAAGATGTGCTGGTTGAGCACCGCCTTTTGACCCTTCCAAATATGCGAACCGAAAGACGTGCCGCGTGAGCCGGACCACGAGAACAGGAGTTCTCCGTTGTTGATCGTGTTCCTCTCGCTGACTTCACCCGTATAAAAATTGAATGCACTGTCGGGGTTGTTCAGGTTTTGAATCCTGACGATGGGGATTCCGCCGCTGTCCGCGTTCTCCCAATCCTCCGGCTTGAAAGCGCGTCCGTTGAATAGCTCACAGATGTCGCCGATCGGCACCGTCGCGAAGTTCGATGTGCGTGCATTACCCTCCCGATACCGCTCGCCGCTGAGGTTGTAGTCCCCATTTGCGGCGATCTTTTCTTTCGGCACGATCTGGGCCGTGGACGCGGTGGTGAGGATGAACTCCGTGGACGCTTTGGAGCGAAGGGCTTGGAGATAAGCGGCGAGTTCGGCCTGGACTTGCGGCAGGTCGTTCTTGTCGAATGCTCGGCGCTGAGCACCGAGACCAAAACCGTCGTTCTCCACCTTGAAGAAGCCGATGGTGTCACTCTGCCGAGCGAGCGATTTGTCGAGAATGAGGATGCTGGTCTTCACCCCGGAGTAGGGATTGAAGCAGCCCGCCGGCAGCGAAACGACGGCGACGAGCGAATTCGCGACGAGCATTTTCCGCAGCTCTTTGTAGGCGGTTTGGCTCTGAAAGATGATGCCCTCGGGCACGATGATGGCGGCGCGGCCGGTGGGCGTCAGGCGCTCGGCCATGTAGTCCACGAACAGGACTTCGCTGCGCTTGGCCTGAATGGAAAAACGCTTGTGCGGCTTGATGCCACCCTTGGGCGACATGAACGGCGGATTGGCCAGGATCACATCGGCAAACTCG
>JANOSQ010000993.1:0-2485 GCA_031415915.1 Fimbriiglobus sp.
GTAAGCGTGCCGTGGAGTCGAACATACCGATACGATATGCTCAATCACTTTGGAACCCACGGCACGCTTACGCCGTGCCGCTCGCCAAGAGTGATTCACCCGACCGCCGGCGACACCCAATCCCGCTTCAAAAACAGCGGGTCGAGTTCGTCGAAGTCGCGGTCGGTGGTGAGCAGGCGGGCATCGAAGCGCACAGCGGTGGCGGCGATCCAGAGGTCGTTCTTGCCGAGCTTCCGGCCGCGGAGTTGAAAATGGGCATCGATCTCGGCGTAGTTGGCCACGATGACGGAGTCTTCGACGGGCACTACGTCCAAGTATCCGAGGATGAATTCCATCCGGTCCAGCTTGGCCGAGCCCCATGCCCACTGCAGGGCGAGCGACCGGAGTTCCCCGGCTGTCACAATGGAGATGATCGGCGTCGGGTCGATCAGGAGCAATTGATACTCGTCGCGGATCCGTCGCCAGATCCCGTCGTCGCGGACGTAGTGGATCAGGATGTTGGTGTCGAGGAGGTAAAGGGGCGAAGCCATTACGACAGCTTCTCCAGAGCGTCGAGGATCTGTTCGTCGGTCTCGTCACCGGGCCACTGGCCGCACATCACGTCGTCGAGCGTCTTGCCCGGCGGCAGCGGCCGGCCCTTGCGGACGTACTTCATCGCGGCCGCGCGCTCGGCGAGCTTTTCTTCCGGCGTCCGGTTGATGATGCGCTTCGCTCCTTCGGATAGCTCTAGCTCGGGCTGTGGTAGCACCGGGGTCATCGGTTCGGGCAACGTCGTTGCGATCATGCTTCGTCCTCCTCAGTCCTTCGATTCTACCTTCCTTCCCGCCAAAGCTCCAATCCGATCCTGCCAGAAACCCACCGCGCAGCCCGCGATTCACCTGCCATTCCGGCACCGGCGGCTTCGCGGCCAGCATAAGTTTCGTTCCAAACCCTGCGAAAACCGCAGCTTGCGACGGTGCCCTTCTGCGGCACACGGGTTGCTTGACGGGCTTCACCCGTTACTGGTCTGCCTTCCCACGGAGTCGGTTCCCCCATGGCCTCCAAACAACTCGTTTTCTCCGACGACGCCCGCACCAAGCTCTTGGCCGGGGCTTCGAAGCTCGCCAAAGCCGTCCGCAGCACGCTCGGGCCGCGCGGCCGCAACGTCATCCTCGACAAAGGCTGGGGCGCGCCGACCATCACCAAGGACGGCGTGACCGTCGCCGAGGACATCGACCTCGCCGACCCGTTCGAAAACATGGGCGCCCAACTGGTGAAGGAAGCCGCGTCCAAGACTTCCGACATCGCAGGTGACGGCACCACCACCGCCACCGTGCTCGCCGAGTTCATCTTCCGCGAAGGATTGAAGTCGGTCGCCTCCGGCGGCGATCCGATGGCCCTCGTCCGCGGTATTCAAATCGCGGTGGAAAAGGTCGTCGAAGAGCTGCACAAGCTCGCCGACCCGATCGACCCCAAGGACATGAAGGCGATCACGGAGGTCGCCACGATCTCCGGGAACAACAACAAAGAGATCGGCGCCAAGCTCGCCGAGGCGATGAAGAAGGTCGGCGCCAGCAACGGCGTCATCACCATCGAAGAAGGCAAGACCCCCGAGACCGAAGTGACGGTCGTCCAAGGGATGCAATTCGACCGCGGCTACTTGTCGCCGCACTTCGTCAACAATCAAGAATCGGTGACGTGCGAGTTCGACAACCCGTACATCCTGATTTACGAAGATAAGATCAGCAACGTGAAGGATCTGATCCCGCTGCTCGAACTCGTCGCCAACAAGCAAAAAGCCCCGCTCGTCATCATCGCCGAAGACATCGAAGGCGAAGCGCTCGCCACCTTGGTGCTGAACAAGCTCAAGGGCGTGCTGACCGTGTGCGCCGTCAAGGCCCCTGGCTACGGCGACCGCCGCAAGGCCATGCTCGAAGACATCGCCGTCCTCACCGGCGGCGAAGCGATCTTCAAGGACCTCGGCCTGCAACTCGAGAACATCACCCTCGAACAACTCGGGCGCTGCAAGCGCATCCGCATCGACGCGGAGAACACGACCGTCACCGAAGGCAAGGGCGATAAGAAAGCCATCGAAGGCCGGGCGGAACTGATCCGCAAGGAAATCGGTAAGACGGAAAGCGAATACGACCGCGAGAAGCTGCAGGAACGCTTGGCGAAGCTGGCCGGGGGCGTCGCGGTGATCAAAGTCGGCGGCGATACCGAAACCGAGATGAAGGAACGCAAAGCCCTCTACGAAGACGCCCACGCCGCGACGAAAGCCGCCATCGAAGAAGGCATCGTGGCCGGCGGCGGGGTCGCTTTGCTGCAAGCTCGCAAGGCGCTCGATAAGCTCAAACTCGCTAACACAGACGAAGCCGCCGGCGTCCGCGTCCTCTACCGGGCGCTCGAAATGCCTTGCCGGATGATCGCCGAGAACGCGGGCAAGGACGGCACGGTTATCGTCGCCAACATCGCCAAGAGCAAAGAGAAAAACTTCGGCTACAAC
>JANOSQ010000994.1:0-4080 GCA_031415915.1 Fimbriiglobus sp.
CGCAGACTTTCAGTCTGCAAGATCATCGCCTGGCAACCCAGGGCGTCGCCCGAAGCGGGCTCGCCCTGGGCTAAGCTCTCCCAGCCCTTCGGGCTGAAGAAAGGCCGGGAGTTGGCAAAGTGGACTGCGATTGCTTTCCTGACTGTCAGTAAGATCATTCCCATGAACCACCCGATTCAGCACCCCGACGAACCGCTGTCGAACCGTATCCGATCGGACGCGGGCCTGCACCAGCCACGCTCGCAGCGCACCTACACGCCGACGCAAGCCGTCCTCGCCCGCAGCGCGGGGATCTTCCACTGGACGCCCGAAGGCAAACGGCTGTTCGACTTCACCTCCGGGGTGCTGGTCGCGAACCTCGGGCACAACCCCGTCCGCTGGATGGAACGCTTCCGGGAGTACATGGGCTGGACCGGTGACAAGTCGGTGTCAGCCGCCCCCGCGGGTTTCTTCTCCGGCGTCGCCTTCTCCGCCTACAACGCCTTGACCCCGCTGGAAGTGACCGCCAGCGAGCGGCTCGTCGACTTCCTGCACGCGCGACCGACCGGCCGGAGGATGGAACAAGTCCTGTGGGCGGCGTCCGGTTCGGAGGCGATTCAGAAAGCGCTCTGGGCCGCGATGGCGAAGGATCGAACCCGCCCGATGATCGTGGCGACGCGGCACGGCTTCCACGGCAAGAAGGGACTATCGAACGCGGTCACCGGCTCCGAAGCGGACGCCGAGCGCGACCCGCGCGTGAAGTTCATCTCGTTCCCCATGACCGAGTGCCGGGATGTGAGCCAGCGCGACGATCCGTTCGACGCGGCACCCTACGAGGCGGAACTCAAGGCGATCCTCCACCAATTCGGGCGGAAGATCGGCACGCTGATCACGGAACCCTACCTCGGCGGCGGCGGCTCGTACCACCCACCCAAGGCCTACCTGCAACTTCTCCAGCGCTTCTGCCGCGAGAACGACATCATCTTCATCCTCGACGAAGTGCAATCGAATTTCGGTCGCACCGGCCAGATGTTCGCGTTCGACACATACGGATTGGAACCCGACCTTGTGGTCCTCGGCAAGGGGTTGGGCAACGGCGTCCCCGTTGCGGCAGTCGTCGGCCGGGGCGACATTTTTGAAGCCCTCGACTACGGTGAAGGTTCGGATACGTGGAGTGCTAATCCGTTCCAGTGTGCCGCCGTGATGGCGACGCTCGACGAATTCGAGGGGAGCAACCTGATGGAGCCCGGCGTTGAAGCGTCCGCCGTGATCGAAGCCGGGCTTGTCGAGTTGAAACGATTCCCCGGTGTTCTCCACGTCCGCGGTGAACTCGGCGGCATGGTCTGGGGCGTCGAGTTTCAAACGCCGGAACACGCCAACCGATTCATCTTGGAGTCGTACCTCGGTACCGGTGCCGGCGCCGATGGCGTCCACTTGCTGGGGCCGTTGGCGAAGAAAGTGGTCCGGATTTCTCCGCCCCTCGTCACGACCCTCGCCGAGGCCCGAGAAGCGATGGCGTTGCTCCACGCAGCGGCGGATCGGATGGCGCGCTGATGGAAGACTGGTTGAAGACCGCGATCGAAGCGCTCGCCGCGGCCCTGAGTTCGCCCGGCGCGAAAGTCTACCCGCTCGAAATCCGCGCGGTGCTCGCGGTGCTGCTCGTCAGCCTCACCTGCGGGATCGTCGGCTCGCTCGTCATCGGCAACCGGATGGCGTTCTTCAGCGACGCGATGGCCCACACCGCATTCGCCGGCGTGTCGCTCGCCCTGCTCGGGATCATCCTCGCGACCGGGGCCACCTCGGGCCGGGAGGTGGAACCCTACCTCTGGGTCATCCCACTGGCGATGTGCGCCGTCGGCGCCGTCTGCGGCATTCTGATCGCCTTCGTGCGCGAGAAGACGAACTTGGCGAACGACACCGTCATCGGCGTCTTCTTCGCGGCCGCGCTCGGGCTGGCCGCCCTGCTCTTGCGACCACTCCGGAAGATCGTCACCTTCGATCTGGAAGGATACTTGTTCGGAGATCTGACGAGCATCACCGAGAAGGATCTATTGATCCTGATGCTGTTGGCGGTCGCCACGGTGTTCCTCGTCGGCGGGCGGTACAACAGTTTCGTCTTCGGGAGCTTCAACCCGAGCTTGGCCCGTTCGCGCGGGATCGCGGTGCGGCTCAACAATTACCTCTTCATCGTGCTCTTGGCGATGGTCGTGAACCTGTCGATCCGCGCCGTCGGCATCCTGCTCATCAACGCGTTGCTCATCGTCCCCGCGGCCGCGGCGGCGAACGTCTCCGGCAACCTCCGCCGGATGTTCTGGTTCACCTGCGCCGGCAGCGTCGCGGCCGGATTGCTCGGGTACAACCTGAGCACCCGGATGGGAATCTCACTGAACGGGTCGGAACCGCTTCCCGTCGGGCCCGCCGGGGCCATCGTGTTGGTGATCGTCGGGTGGTTCGCGGCGAGCCTCGCGCTCAAGGCCGTGCGGCAGAAATTTTTCGGCTCGGTGGTCGCGCGGGCCGCTTGCTCGGCGGATCACGGCGACGGACAATATCCGCACGCGCATTGAACCGGCCCGCGCCGCCGGGCGTAGAATTTGCAGCAGCCGCACGCCCTCTCCGGAAAGGTCACCGTGGATCCGAGCGTCATTCAGGACTTCGTCATCAACTTCGTCGCCGTGATTTGGCAGGCGATGCCGTTCATCCTCCTCGGGGCGTTGATCGCCGGTATCCTCGAAGAGCTGCTCCCGCAAAACGCGATCACCAAGTTCCTGCCGAAGCACTTCGTGCCCGCCGTGCTCATCGGCGGGGCACTCGGTTTGATCTTCCCCATGTGCGAGTGCGGCATCGTCGTCGTCATGCGCCGCCTGCTGCGCAAGGGGTTGCCGTTGTCGTGCTGCGTGGCGTACATGCTCGCCGGGCCGATCGTGAACGTCGTCGTGCTGCTGAGCACTTGGTACGCCTTCGTGGAGTACCGCGTCGGCCCGGAAGGCGAATCGCTCGGGCCGCCGATGGTTCTCTTGCGGGCCGGACTGGGTTACGTCGTGGCCTGCATCACCGGCTTCGCGATCCACTTTGTCGAGAAGCGCAGCAAGACCCGGCTCCTCACCGACTCCGCCCTGCCCCCGGCCCCCGCTAAACCGAAGTTGTCGCTCACGGTCGTCGAGGCCGCCCCCGCGCCCAAGAAAACATTCTCGCAGCGGTTGAACAACATCACCTCGGTCGCCTTGCACGATTTCATGGACATCACGGTGTTCCTCGTCATCGGCTCGGCGCTCGCCGCGCTCATGCGGACCAACCCCGCTTGGGTGAACGCCTTCGAAGACCTGTCGAGGTCCCAACCGCTGGTTGCGATCCCCGCGATGATGGCGCTCGCCGTCTTGCTCTGCCTGTGCAGCGAAGCCGATTCGTTCCTCGCGGCGAGTTTCACCAAGGCCAGCGTGTCGGCGAAGATCTCGTTCTTGGTGCTCGGGCCGATGCTCGATTTGAAACTGCTGCTCATGTACACGCGGGTCTTCCGCTGGAAGTTGATCGCCGCCATCGTGCCGTGCGTCGTGATTCAAGTTTACATTTACAGCAACGTCGTCCATCAACTTTACAACCCGCAACCGACCGGCGCCCCCACCGCCGCGGCGGCCGGGAATTGATCTTCGACCCGGAGAAACTGCGATGGATCACGTCATCGACCCCGCGCTGCCCGAGGGCGCCGGCCACGACCACCACGATCATTCCCACGGCGCCGCCGATTACTACCTCGAACAACTGTTGACGATCTTCATCTGCGGGGCGTTCGGGATCACCGGCGTCCTCATGTACAAATTCGACATGTTGAAATACCTCCTCGCCGAGAAGTTCCGTTTGCCCGTTCTGATTGCCGGCATCGGACTCCTCGCGGTCACGGCGCTCCGCGGCGTGAGCTTGTGGCGTTCGGTCGGCGAGCCGCATGAGCACGACCACGATCACGAACACCACGAACACAAACCGGGCGAAGAGTGCGACCACCCCTCGCACGCGGATGCGGATCACACGGCCGAAGATCACGCCCACGGCAACATCTACTGGCGGGTCATCGTCCTCGCCTTCCCCATCGTGCTGTTCCTGATGGGC
>JANOSQ010000995.1:0-4277 GCA_031415915.1 Fimbriiglobus sp.
CGAGCGGCGGTGGTGGAACACCGGGGACGATGTTACTCCACTTATCGTCCGGCGTGTCCAGCGCCCCGTTGGCGACGGCCGTGTCGAACAGCAGTAAATCCTTGTCCAAGCTCGGCGGGAGCAGCTTCAGCAAGTCGTTGAAGTGCCGGGAAATCTTGACCGGTTCGTTCGGCACCCGCTGCCCCAACAAGATGCGCTCGGGCACGTTCAACCGGCCGAATTCCCACGGTAGCATGTATTTGGACACGTCCGCGTCGAGCAGGCGGTGATCGAGGAAGGTCTTGTCCTTCTTGTTGGCCATGTACGGCTTCACGACGGTGGCGAAGAACTCGGGGTCTTTCTTGCTCAGGAAGAAGTTCAACTCGTGGCAGGCGAACTGCGAGTAGAGCGTCCGCTTCTCTTCGATCTTCAGCTTCGGCCACTTCAGCAGGAACGCGAATTCGATGAGCTTCGGGTCCTTCGACAGCGTGGCGTACAGGGAGTAAACCTTGGCGAGGCTGTCGTAGGCTTCGAAGCGGCTCGCCGCGGCGTCCTCGATTTTGAACTCCTTACCGGCGTCGATGATGGTCACCTGCTTCTGCTGGGCGAAGTGCTTACTCGGATCCAGCCCCGTTTTCAGCCGAAGGTCGGCGAAGAGCGCCGGCTTCTCCGCCAGCGTCGTGCTGCGCATCGTGGTGTTGAGCGGATCGCAGGCGATGACGTGGATCATGGCGTGCGGGCCGAACTCTTTCACAGGCACCTTCACGACACCGTCTTTGTCCGCGGTCAGGTTCATCGCCACGGCGCTGGCGTCGTAGAGGAAATCGAGGTTGGACGGATCGGCGACCAGCGGCCCGCCCTGCGGCTCGGGCGCTTTCTCGACCGGCGGCGACAGTGGGGTCGGGGCGATCGGCCCGCCGACGCCGCTGAAGTCTTCGCCCCCTTTGGCGAGTTGCTCGCCGGTCTCGGTCGTGCGTACGGCCCACGGGTTGAGCAGCAGCATCGGCCGTTCGAGCATGTTGCCGGGGTACTTCTTTTGATTGCGGCGGTCGAGCACGTAGCGGTACTCGTCGCCGATGTTCCGGCCCGTCAGGTAAACCGAGTTCGCCAGCAGCGGCGACATCCCGTCCGGTTCGACATCGCGGATCGCCGCGAAGCGGGCGTAGGCGTTGAACGCCGGCTGATACCGCGTGGCGAAGATGTGGACGCGGGCGAACTTCGACGCGTCCCTGAGTTGGACGACCAGATCGGCGTCGTTGGCGACGATCGATTCGATCTGCACCGGTTTCAGCCCGGCCAATTGCAACTGGCGCACTTTGCCCAGCAAGTAACCGTCTTGGGCGACGGCGTCCGAGATACGCAGGCGCACCTTTTCGTTGGTGCGCTTCAGCCAGAGGTCGTAGTCCCCGGCCGCGAGGCCCTTGATTTCGATGCGGCCTTGGTTGATGGAGAGCGCATCGAACTTGTCGGCGCGGATGTTCGCCCCGATCATCTCGAAGAGCGCCAGTTCCTCGCGGGCCGGTTTGCCGGCGGCGCCGAGGTACGGCAGCATCACCGGGTCGCCGGCTTTCGCGTGGACGAGTTGGCGGTAGGTGTGCCGATCTTCCGAAAGCTCCCAGCGGCGGTCGGCGCCGTCCGGCCCCTTCGCCGTGATCCACGTGATGTCCGTCAAAGCCCCGAGCCCGATGCGTCCCTTCGCATCCGTCTTCAGCGTCGCGGTCACCGCCTCCTTGTACTCGCGGTGCTTCACCGTGAGATAAACCGGCCGATCCATCTTCGCTTCGCCGGTGCGGCCCAGCAGTTCGAGGAAGTGGTGCCCGCCGAACTTGGCGAAGTGGAGTTCCTCCACGCGCTCGGTCTTGTCGATGGCGTTGACGCCGAACGTCTGAGTCGCCGCGAGGTCGGCCGTCTTGCCGGTGCTGAGCACTTTCACCTTGGCCGTGAGCGTGACGGTGAGCGAACTCAGCCGCGGCGGCACGCGGAAGTCGTGCGTCGATTCGCGATCTTCAAACAGCAGGAAGTTCGGGACTTCCGTCGAGGTCGGCACGTTGTCGTGGTCGAGCGAGGTGATCCGCAGCCGGGTGTCTTCGAGCAGCTTGATCGACACCGGCTTGCCGTTGAGCGACAGGCCCGGGCGGATGAACAAACTCGCGATGCGCTGGCTCAGTAGCGATTCGCGATCAACGTGGATGCCGGCGTTCAGGCGGAACGCTTCGGGCTGGTGCTGCAAGTAGTCGAGGCAAGCGAACTCGCCCCGGCTCAGCACGATCGGCTTGCGGCCGGGGGCGGTGCTGAACGGCAGGACGACGGCGCCGTCTTTGTCGGCGGTGTACTCTTGGCCGCCGAGCCAGACGGTCGCGTCCGGCACCGGCTTGTTCGTTTCGTCGATGACGCGCACCACTTGCCCGGCCGTGCCCATGGTGACGATCGGTCGGATACGCCCCTTGCGGATCAACGCCCGGCTGCTCTTGCCGCCGCCGATGAGGTCGATGATGAAGACCCCCGGCCGGTTCGCCTCGGGGAAGTTCGGCGTGCCCTTCGGGTCGGGGAATTCGAGTGTCACCGAGGTGCGGCGCAGCGGGTCGACGTTTCCGGCGAGTGTGCGTTCGGCGTTCGCCACGAGTCCATCGAGGTTGATGTCGGTGTCGATCTCTTTGCCGGTCGTGCGGTAGAAGTGCTTGGTGTTGATCTCGTAGATCTTCACCAGCAGGCTCGGCGCGTTCTTGACGAAGAGTTCGATCTTGATCGGCTCGTCGACCGCGAAGTCGGTCTTGTTGGTGAAGGCGAAATCGATGTCGACGCGCTCCTTCAACTGGCGGAGCGCTTCCGGGCTCAACTGCGACACCCACTTTTCGTGGTCTCCGATGCCGTGGACCAGCTTCGTCTCGGCGAAGACCGCCTTCAGGTACGTGTCGAGGATGTACGGTTCGTAATCCCCGATGCCGTTCTCTTCGACGAAGAAATGCTCGAGGCAGGTGCGCACCAGCGGTTCGTCGGCGTTCACGACCGGCAGCATCGTGTAGGGGAAATAGTCCACGGCGAGGTTGGCCGGGTAATCGCGGGCTTCGACGCTGCGGAGCATCGCCTTCGACATGTACTGCTGCTGGCGCGGCAGCTTGATGTAGTCCAGGAAGCGGTTACGGTCGTAGACGCCGCCGGCGCGGTCGAAGGCGAGCCGGTGGTAGAGCACGTGGGCTTTGAGCGGGTTGTGGACCGGCGCCAACCGCTCGGCGAACTTCTGCAAGCGTTCGAGATAGGCCTGCGTCAGCTTGCGGTCGCGCTTCCAATCGTCGTCGGCGCCGGGGTGCAGCTTCGTGACGTAGGTGTTCACGAACGCGGCGTTGTTCAGCACGTTCGCTTTGAGTTTGACCAATTCATCGAGTTGGACGAGGGTCATCTGCTTGTGGATGCCGAGGGCGCCGAACTCGTTGGCGTGCGGGCCGGTGAGGTCGTCCGCGACGAGCTTCGGCAAGTTCGCCAAGTCGGGCCGCGTCAACCGGGAGAGCAGTTCCCGGCGGTTCTCCCAGCTCAGTTCGTCGGCGGCCATCCCTTCGAGTGCGGCGTCCTCGAAGTTTTGCAGATTCCCCCAGCGCGATAGCGACGATTCCTTCAGCGTGGCGCGGGCGATGAGCTTCGGATCGAGCCCCGTCGGCAAGCTGGCCACTTCCCCGGCGACTTCCTTCTGGTGGTTGAAGCTCACGCCCACCCGATTGCGGATGTACGCGAGGCTCTTTTCCGGCTCCTTGTCGTAGAGCAGCAACGCGTAGCGCGTCTGGATTTCCGTGAGGCGGGCCGTCTGCTTATGCCGCTCGTACCAGAGGTTCGTCAGCGGCTCGACTTTGTCGAATTGCTCGGTCTGGAGGTAGTGCAGGCCGTGGTAGTAGTAGTAATCGTCGGTGCCGGGGATGAGCTGCTTCAGGCTGTCGGCGCGGTTCTTCGCCAGGGCGTAATCCTCGACGAAGCCGATGTCGCCGGCGTGCGAATTGGGCGTCAGCACCACCCCGAGCGAGAGCAGCCCGAGGGACGACGCCATGAGTGCGAGCGTGAACCGAGACATCGCGGTACCCCGGGGGCGGAGAGATCGACTGGGAAGATAGCCTACCGGAATAGACGACGCATGGTCGAGGTGAGTTGCGTCGCGCTGTTACAGAGGGGATACACGGGAAGGATTGTCTGGCTCCCCTCTCCGCTTCGGAGAGGGGGCCGGGGGGTGAGGTTTCCCCGCGTGATCGAGAAGGCCGCTTCCATTCTCGGGTCAGACCTCACCCCCTAACCCCCTCTCCGAAGCGGAGAGGGGG
>JANOSQ010000996.1:0-3885 GCA_031415915.1 Fimbriiglobus sp.
AATCGCGTCCTGTAGGATGACGCGAAGCGCCCGACTCCGGGCGCGTGCCCCAACCCATTTCGACGAGTCGCGCCATGGCCGAAAGCTACCAAGACACGCTGAAACGCGTCCGCGCCCCCCGCGTCCGCATCGACTACAAAGTCGAAACGGAAGGGGCGGAACCCCTGCTGGAACTGCCTTTCGTGGTCGGCGTGCTCGCCGATCTTTCCGGGATGCCCTCCGAGGCGAACCGGCCGCTCAAGCAGCGCAAGTTCGTGCCGATCGACCGCGACAGCTTCGGCGACGTGATGAACCGCGCCGCCCCCCGCGTCGCCTTCCGCGTGGCCAATAAAGTGGACGAGAAGTCCGAAGAGTTGCTCAACGTCGAGCTCAAGTTCAAGAAGATCGAAGATTTCGAACCGGCCCGCGTCGCGGAGCAAGTCCCCGTGTTGAACGACATGCTTCAGATGCGCCAAAAGCTGACCGAACTGCTCGGGAAGATGGAAGGCAACGACGCCCTCGAGAAACTGCTCGGCGAGGTCCTCGGCAACACCGAGAAGAAGCAGGCCCTGCTCGACGCCATGAAGCCGGCGGACGCGAAGTAACCCTTTCCCACACACTTGCACCCGCCGGAGTTTCCCCGATATGGCCGCCGAACAATCAGCCGGTTCCGCCGCGACGACCACGACGGAATTCGACAGCAACCAATGGCTCGACGCGGCCCTCGGCCGCATGAAAGTGACCGACGACAGCGCCGCCCGCGCCCGCGGCGTCGAGGCCCTCAACGATTTCATCAAGGCCTCGCTCCAATCGGGCGGCACCGTCAGCAAAGACGTCGAGACGAACATCAAGTACTGGATCAGCGCCATCGATCAGAAGATGACGGCGCAGATGAACGAGATCCTGCACCACCCGGTGCTCCAAAAACTCGAAGCGACGTGGCGCGGCCTGCACCACCTCGTCAGCAAGTCGGAAACGGGCGAAACGCTGAAGATCCGCGTGATGAACATCACGAAGGACGAACTGCGCAACGACCTCGAACGGGCCGTCGAATTCGACATGTCCGAGACCTTCAAGAAGGTCTACGAGGAAGAGTACGGCACGCTCGGCGGGCACCCCTTCGGGATGCTCATGGGCGACTACGACTTCGACTGCCGGCGCGGCCCCGACGTCAAAATCCTACAAGGGATGGCCGGGATCGCGGCCTCGGCCCACGCCCCGTTCGTGGCCAACGTCAGTCCGAAATCGTTCAACATGGACCGGTTCTCGGAACTGTCCAACCCGCGCGACCTCGCCAAGATTTTCACCGGCCCGGACTACGCCGCTTGGCAGGCCTTCCGCGAATCGGAAGATTCCCGCTACGTGGCGCTGACCTGCCCGCGCGTGCTGGCCCGCGAAGTCTACGGCGAGAAGTTCCAGCCCATCGCCGAGTTCAACTTCGAAGAGAACGTCGACGGCGTCGATCACGATAAGTACCTCTGGATGAACGCTTCGTGGTGCTACGCCGCCCGGATCACGGATTCCTTCGCGAAACACGGCTGGATGGCCCGCACCCGCGGCGTCGAAGGCGGCGGTAAAGTGGAAGGCTTGCCCGTCCACACCTTCCCAACCGACGATGGCGACGTGGCCATGAAGTGCCCGACGGAAGTGGCGATCACCGAACGCCGCGAACAGGAACTCGAGAAGCTCGGATTCCTCTCGCTCATCCACTGCAAAGGCAAACCCTTCGCGGCCTTCATGTCCGCGACCTCGGCCCAGAAACCCAAGAAGTACGACCGCGACAACGCCACGGCGAACGCGGTCCTCGGCACCAAGTTCAACCAGCTCATGTGCGTGTCGCGCTTCGCGCACTTCTTGAAGGTAATGGTCCGGGACAAAGTCGGTTCGTTCATGGAGCGCGGCGAGATGGAAATCTGGCTCAACCGCTGGATCAACAACTACGTCGTCTCCAACCCCGAGGGGCAAAACGAAGAGACCAAGGCGAAGTACCCGCTGGCCTGGGCCGAGATCAAAGTCGCGGATGTCCCCGGCCAACCGGGCATGTACCGGGCCGTCGCCCACATGCGGCCGCATTTCCAACTGGAAGGCCTCGACATCTCGCTGCGGATGGTTGCCAAACAGCTGGGCAAGTAAGCGTTCTTCGGCGGGATCGGACGACTTGGAAATAATTCCGAACGCGGTGTCCGGCCCCAAACCGGTTCCGCATTACTCTGGTGGAACGGACGACGGTGGCGAGGTTTGAATCGGCAGTCGCCGATTGCTCCCACCGCGTTTCGAACACACACTTTCTTCTGGGAGATGGTCATGCCGATTTACATGAAGTACGACGGGATCGACGGCGCGGTGACGGCGACGGGCTTCGAAAAGTGGATCGAACTCGACTCGTGCCAACTCGGTGTCAACCGCGCCGTTTCGGCCGGTGCCCGCGGCAACCGCGAATCTTCGACCCCGAGCTTCTCCGACATCTCGGTGAGCAAGTCGCAAGACGCCGCCAGCACCGGGCTCTTCTCGGCTTCGCTCTTCGGCGAAGGCAAAAAAGTGAACATCGCCTTCACGAAGACCTCGACGGACGGTGCGACCCAGCAAAAGTACCTCGAACTCACCCTCGAGAACGTGCAGGTCTCCAGCTTCAGCACCTCCGGCCACGGCGGGGATGCCAGCCAGCAGCCGATGGAAATGCTCTCCTTGAACTTCACCAAGATCGAGTGGAAGCACACCGAAACCGACGCGAAGAACAAGGCCGCGAAACCCGCCATCGCCTCGTGGGATCTCGCCTCGGGCAAGAAGTAATCCGATCCGCAGCGGGCGAGCCGAACTCCGGCTCGCCCTTTTTCCGTTGATGCCCCGAACCGGAATGGTGCGATATGACCGCCAGCGAACTCTTCCAAGCCGGAAAGCTCCGCGACGCGATCGACGCCCAAATCGCCAAAGTGAAGTCGCAGCCGGCCAACAACCCGGCCCGCTTTTTTCTGTTTGAACTCTTCTTGTTCAGCGGCGAACTCGACCGCGCCCGCAAGCAACTCGCCGTCCTCCGCTACGACGATCCCCAGCACCTCGCCGCCATCGAGCAATACCGTGACGCGATGGACGCCGAGGTCAAACGCCGCGCGGTCTTCGCCGGCACCGAACAACCCAAAGGCCTGACCGACGGCCCCGCCCACGTCACGCAACGATTCGAAGCACTGGCGTTTCTGGCCCGCGGGGAACACGCCGAAGCCAAACGACGGTTCGACGAAGCCAACGCCGCAGTCCCCACTTTGAAGGGCACGCTCAACGGTCTGCCGTTCGAGGGTCTGTACGACGCCGACGAACGCTTCGGCACCGTCCTCGAAGTCTTCGGCTCCGGTGGCATCTATTCGTGGGTGCCGCTCGAAAATATCGAATCGATCACCATGAACCCGCCCGCCGCCCCGCGCGATGTCATCCTGCGACCGGCGAGCCTCGTGCTGAAAGACGGCATCGAAGGCGACGTGCTCCTGCCCGGCTTGTACCCCGGCTCGTGGCAATCCGCCGACGGTGAACTCCAACTCGGCCTAGCGACCGAGTGGCAAGGTAACGACATCTTATGCGGCGTGGGCGTCAGGCAGTTTCTAGTGGGGACTTCGACGCACCCCTTTGCGAACCTGCGGCAAGTTCAATTTGCGCAGTCGGATTGATTTTCGTCCGCGTTCCACAAAGGCGATTCCCCACTTTTACCACCGGGGCATTCTCATGGCACATTCTGTCGGCATTATCACTTGCATCAGCAATGGATCAGGATACGGGCCGGGACATACCGCCCTCTGGGTCGATGGCACCCTGTACAGCTTCGAACAAATGGGCAGCCGCAACGCATGGCTGGTCACCCCGTTGGAAGCCTATGCCAACCTCGGGATCAACCGCGGCCGACCCCTTATCTACTTCCGC
>JANOSQ010000997.1:0-12039 GCA_031415915.1 Fimbriiglobus sp.
TCCCTGCGGCGGGCGAGGGCAGTGCGATTCCACAAGACGCAAGTCGCAAGTCGCTACAGCGTTAGTTCACCAGTAGCAACCAGTGCATTTTTCTGCGAGAAAGCGGGAGGGTTGGCCTCGGTTGGAGGGTTGAATCAGTAGTGACCCGCGAACGCCCGCACGGGGGGAGTGCGCAGAAACGAGAAAACCCCAAGTGGTTCTGGGGTCTTGATAGTGGTCGCTGAGGGGATCGAACCCCCGACCCGCTCCGTGTAAAGAAGCCGCTCTACCGCTGAGCTAAGCGACCGACTGCCGACACCTCAAAGATACAAATCCCGCAGCAGATTGCTCAGGTACCGCACGCAGTTCAAGCCGCGCCGGACGGCGGCCAGTTCCTTCGCCTCGAACAACGTCGCCAGGGAGTCTTCCAAATCCTTCGTGCGACTCAGCAAGCCGGCTTCGATCTTCGCCACCCGTTCGGGCGAGCCCTTCGCCGTTTCGATCTCCTCGCGGAGTTCGAGCATCTCCATCAGGAACGCCGGCGGCAGGCTCTTATCGTCCGAGGCAGTCGGCCCGCCCGACACGTTCAACAGATGCTCGGCCCGACGGAAAGGTTCGCGCAGCGTCGCATAGGCTTCGTTCAACGCCGCCGCGGCGTCTTCGTCGCCCGTGGCGAAGTCGGGGTGAACCTCGCGGCTGCGGGCCAAGTAGTTCCGTTCCAACTCGCCGCGATCGACGGAAAAACGCCTCGGCAGGCCGAGGCGTTCGAAATGATCGGTTCGATTGTCCATATCGTCCGCTTACATCGCGTAGGAGCTACCGCAGCCGCAGCTGCCTTTGGCTTGCGGGTTGGTGACACTGAAGCCGCGTTTGTTGAGGTCGTCGTGAAAGTCGACGGTGGCCCCTGCGAGGTACAGCATGCTGCGTTTGTCGATGACGACTTCAACGCCGTTGATCTCGAACAGGTGGTCGAGCTTTTCGTTGTAGGTCGGGTCGAGGTCGAGCTTGTTTTGGAAGCCCGAGCAGCCGCCGCCTTGAACGCGCAGCCGGAGGTACAGGGTCTGCCCGGCCATTTCCGGATCGTTCTTCACGTCTTGGACGTGGCGTTTGACTTCGCTGGCGGCGCGCTCGGTGATGACCACCGGGGCGACCGTGGGGGCCGTCGGCGCGGCGTGTTCGTGCGAGTGGCCGTGATCGTGGCTATGGCTGTGCTTGGTGGTCGGTTCGGTCATCGTCGCCATGGTCGGAACTCCGATGCGGGAGGTACTGGGGTGTAGTGTATCACACGATGTCGAGGATGGTTAGGCCGTGACGAGGTTCTCATCGCGGATCTCGGCCGTGAGTTCGTTCTTTTCTTGGTAGTTCTTGATCGCCGCGCGGATGGCGTCTTCGGCCAGAACCGAGCAGTGAACCTTCACCGGCGGCAGCGCCAGTTCCTCGACGATCTCGGTGTTTTTGATCTCCATCGCGTCGTCGAGGGTCTTGCCCTTGAGCCACTCGGTGGCCAAGCTGCTGGAGGCGATGGCCGAGCCGCAGCCGAAGGTTTTGAACTTGGCGTCTTCGATGATGCCGGTCTCGGCGTTGACGCGGATTTGCAGCCGCATCACGTCCCCGCACTCGGGCGCGCCGACGAGGCCCGTCCCGATGAACGGATCTTTGGCGTCGAAGCTGCCGACGTTGCGGGGGTTGTTGTAATGCTCGAGAATTTGTTCGCTGTAAGGCATGGGAAGGCTCCTGAAGTTTTGGTGATCGAATACGGATTAACCACAGAGTCACAGAGGGCACCGAGAAGAGGTTTTCACCGCAGAGAAAGAAGAGGACGCGGAGAAACAGCAGGGTTGGGCCACTGTCGTATACCGTACGCCTCTTCTATTTGATTCTCTCAGCGTCCTCTTCTTTCTCTGCGGTGAAAATTCTTTACAAAATCAGTGCGCCGCCCAGGCGATCGACTTCAAGTCGATCCCGGCTTGCGCCATCTCGTACAGCGGCGACATCTCCCGCAGGCGGTTGACTTCCTTCACGACGAGCTTGGTCACGAAGTCGATCTCTTCCTCGGTGTTGAACCGGCCGATGCCGAAACGGATACTGCTGTGCGCGAGTTCGTCGCCGACGCCCAAAGCCCGGAGGACGTAACTCGGTTCCAAGCTGGCGCTGGTGCAGGCGCTGCCGCTGCTCACGGCCACATCTTTGATGCCCATCATCAGCCCTTCGCCTTCGACGTAGGCGAAGCTGATGTTCGCGCTCCCCGGCAACCGCTCGGTCGGGTGGCCGTTGAGGTACGTCTCCGGCAGCGCGTCCATGATTCCCTTGCGGAGCTTTTCCCGCAGGCGGAAGGTCCGTTCCACTTCGGAGTCGAATTCCAACCGCGACAGTTCGGCCGCTTTGCCGAAGCCGACGATCAGCGGCACCGGTAGCGTACCCGAACGCATGCCGCGTTCATGGCCACCGCCGTCGATGATCGGTTCGAGTCGGACGCGCGGATCTTTCTTGCGGACATACAGGCAACCGATGCCCTTGGGTCCGTACATTTTGTGGGCGCTGAGGCTCAACAGGTCGATCCCCATCGCGATCACATCGATCTTCAACTTCCCGGCGGCTTGCACCGCATCGGTGTGGAACAAGACGCCCTTTTCCTTGCAGACCTTGCCGATGGCCGCGATCGGTTGAACCGTGCCGATCTCGTTGTTGGCCATCATCACGCTGACGAGAATCGTCTTCTCGGTGATCGCGGCCCGCACTTGCTCGGCCGTGACGCGGCCGTCGGTATCCACGGGAAGGTATGTAACAGAATACCCGTCGCGTTCGAGCCGCTTACTGGTATCGAGCACGCATTTGTGCTCCGTCGCCGTCGTGACGATGTGGTTGCCCTTCTTGCGGTACATCGCCGCCACGCCTTTGAGGGCGAGGTTGTTCGATTCGGTCGCCCCGCTGGTGAAGATGATTTCCTTCGCCGTGGCGCCGATGAGCTTGGCGATCTGCTCGCGGGCTTCATCGACCGCGGCTTCGGCTGCCCAGCCGAACGGGTGGTTGCGGCTGGAGGCGTTGCCGTAATGCTCGGTGAAGTAAGGCAGCATCGCCTCGACGACACGCGGATCAGTCCGAGTGGTCGCGTTGTTATCCAGGTAAACCGGCAGCTTCAACATGGTGTTCATCGTTCCTTTATGCGGTCGTCGTGGCGGGTTGGGGTTGGGGCCGGGCGATCAGGCCCAGCGTCGTGAGTACGGTTTGCCCCGTGGTCGGGGCGAAGATATCGGCGAGGGTCACGCCCCGCAGCAGAACCATGATGCGCCGTTGAATTTCGAGCATCGGGGTCTTCACCGGGCAAACGCTCTCGACATCGCAGGTCGATTCGCCGACGTGCTCGTTGCACAGCGTCAGTTGGAAGCCGTCTTCCATCGCTTCCAAGAGTTCCGCGAGAGTGATGGTCGCACTCGCACGTTGAAGGACGTAGCCGCCCTTCACGCCGCGGGTGCTGGTCACAAACCCCTTGTGCCCGAGCTCCTTCAAAATGTTGGCGATGAACGGCCGGCTCAGGTTGAACTTCCCCGCGATTTCGCGGGCGTTGCCGGTTCCGCTCGTATGCAAATACGAAAGGATCAAGAGCGCATAGTCGGCCTTGCGGCTGAGCAGTGTCATAGCGCTCCTCGGAAACGGGGATGGGGAATCCACAACTCTCTTTATAGGCGTCGAGATGGCAGTAAACTAGTGCGAATTCGATGAGACTGGTTCTCATTCGCCGATGCGAATCAATCGCAAGTTAAAGCACACCCTGGACATGCAATTCGTCATGCTGTCGTAGGCTTCGACAGTTCTCGAACTTTTTCACGGGCGTGATCGCTCGAATTCAGTAGCCCGTCCAACTGCATCGCCCGAATCGTTTCGAGCAAAATTTTGAATTCCTTGCCCGGCTTCAGGCCCATCGCTTGCAAGTCGTCGCCGGTCAATAGCGGGGGCGGGTTCAATTGCTCCGGCTCGATCTGTCGAAGGATCGCCGCGCAGAAGTCGGCCCCGGCTGAAGGGGACAACGCGATCAAATCCCCGCTGCCGGGATGGGCGAGGATGGGGAAGAGTTTGCTGCGGGGCAATTCCGGGGCGGCATCGAGAGCTTGGCGATGCTTCGCCAACCAGTTGATCCGGTCGCGCTCCTCGTTCGACAACTTCAAACGTTGGGCGATGGCCGGGAAGCTGTTCGCCGGAACACCGGTGCAGACGGCCATCAGCACGAGCGGGAACCTCGAATCCCCCGGCAGCGAAGCCACCGCGTTGCGGATCACTTCGCCCGGGGCCGTCGCTTCCGGCAGGATTTGCTTCAACAGCTCGAACTCTCGGAGCAGTTGCACCCCGCGGACGCGGTGCTCATTCTCGAACATCTTCCGCAATTCCTCCGCGATGCGTTCGGCGCTGACCACCCGAATCTGCGCGGCCATCGCCCGGATCGCGTCCCCCGTGACCGGGTCGATGCTCAGCTCGAACCGTGCCGCCATGCGCGCCGCCCGCATCAAGCGCAGCTTGTCCTCTTCAAATCGCTTCGCCGGATCGCCGATGGCGCGCAAGATTCTCGCTTCCAAATCGACCCGCCCGCCGACGTAATCGATCACCCGGTTCGCCACGGGATCGAAGAAGAGTCCGTTGATGGTGAAGTCGCGGCGCGCGGCGTCCTCCTCCGGCGAACTGAACACGATCGCATCCGGCCGGCGACCGTCCGAGTAGGTGCCATCGGTACGGAAGGTCGCCACCTGAACCTTCAACCATTCGGCGTCGTCGCCGCGCGGGCCGAGGACTTCGACGACGCCGAAGCTCGCCCCGAAGAAGTTGCATTTGCGGAAGAGGGGCTTCAATTGATCCGGCGTCGCCGATGTGGCGATGTCGTAATCCGCCGGGGTTCGCCCGAGCAGTTCATCGCGCACGCAGCCACCCGCGAACAGGGCTTCGTAGCCCGCCGTTTGAAGGCGACTGACAACCTCGGTAGCGAATTCTCGTTCGGTCATGGCTTGTGTTGATCTACTGAACTCGATCGATAACTCATGCGCACTGTGTGCGACATCACTCCGTCCGCCGTCGTTTCGCGCCAGTAACTACGTCCCTCAAAACGGCCCGCGCTCCCAGGGGCCGGTGATGGCGACCGTGATGCCGGGCGATTGCAAATTCGCGAACAGCCACTTCCCGTCTTGGCTGAAACAGACGCCGCTCCACTCCGAGGAGCGGAAGTCGCCCTTGATCCCGTTTTTCTCCCCGTTCAACTGCGCGGTGTTCTCGGCGAACGCGAAGAGCCGACCGTCGGGGGTCAGCCCCTGCAGTCGCTGGCCCGGGCGACCGCCGTCTTCGCACATCACCAAGCAACCGCGCGGGCTGACGCAGAGGTTGTCCGGCATGTTCAGCACGTCCTTGCCCGGCGACTCGAACAAGAGCTGGAGTTTCTCTTCGCCCGGCGTGTAGGCCCAAACTTGGCCCTGATCGGCGTCGCCGCCCGTGGTCGCCGTCACGAACACACGGCCCTCGTGGTAGAAGACCCCTTCGACGCGCGCGAACATCGCCCCGCCTTGCTTCGCCCCTTGGTGGAAGACCCCCTTGCCGTCGAGCGTACCCGATTGGTGCGCCTGCGTCGGGTCGGCGATCGGCACCCAGCGGGCGTTGAACTCGGAGTGCGCGCTCACTTTTTTCCGCAGATCGACGCGCCCGTTCACCGCCAGCATTTCCAGCTTGCCGCCGCGGGCGAGGTCGCCCGGTTTGTTCGGGATCATCCGGTAGAACCCCGAGGGATTGCTGTCCTCGGTGAGGTAAACGATCCCCGTGCGCGGGTCGATGGCGACCGCTTCGTGGACGAACCGGCCGAGATCGACGAGCGGCTTCGGCGGCGCGGTCGCGGGGCCGAAGCCGACTTCGAAGACCCAGCCGTGCGGCTTGGAGTATCCGATGGGCTTCTTGTCCTTGGCGTCGAGCGTCGCCGCATCGCCGACGTTCTCTTCGGCGCTCAGCCAAGTTCCCCACGGGGTCGCACCGCCGGCGCAGTTGTGGGCCGTGCCGTTCAAACAGATGGAACTGTTGAGCAGCGTCCCCGTGGCAGTATCGAAGGTCATCGTCGTGCAACCGCCGGCGCCGAACGGATCGTAGGCGGTCTCCGGCTTGCCGAAGGGTTTGTTCCGTCCGCTGATTTCGTGGTTGCGCACGAGAGTGGCCCGCGTTCCCTCCGTTCGCACCACGGCCATGCCGTCGTGGGAACCCGGCGTGGGGCTGCCATCGTCGAGGGGATCTTTCGCCCAGCCGATGCTCCGGTAGCGAAAACCGGCGGGGAGTCGGATGAGCGGCAGGCCCGTGTTGTCATCCTTCACCGGCGCCAGCGGGCCATACCCGGCCGCGTTCGACCGGTAGTCCAGCACCATCCGCCACGACAGCGCGGCCAACCCGCCGACGATGGCGGTGCCGCCCGCGATTTGGACGAAGACCCGCCGGGTGGCGCCGAGTTCGGGCGGGTTGGCAACGGACATGGTTCGTTCTCCGGGCCGACACGGCCACGGTATTTAAGATAAAGGCGCCGACGACGTGGGAGGAAGAAAGATGTGGGAATCGATGTCGCTCGCCGAGCGCACGGACGGTCAATCCGCAAGCGTCCGGGAATCGTCGCTAGACTCCGCCGACGGGGTTTGTTCGTCCATCTCCGGCCGACTCGCTAAACTCAACCGAAACGACCTTCGCGTGCTGCAGGTGAGACGACCATGACGATTCCTTGGTGGGGCTATGTGATTCTCGCGGGCTTGGCGTGGGGCACTTACGTGCCGATCATCGCCTTCGGCGGGCTGGAGTTCGGCGGCAAATCGAACGCCCGCCTCGCGGCGATCCTCTGCGTCGGGCTGGCGTACTTCGTGCTCGCCGTCATCTTCCCGATGATCCTCTTCACGACGGGCGCCGAGGAACGGCCGAGTATTTCGACGTCCGCCGTGGTGTTCAGTTCGCTGGCGGGGGTGGCCGGGGCGGTCGGCGCCATCTGCGTGGTCTTCGCGACCAGCACCGCCGTGAAAGCCGCGACCGACGCGGGCCTGCCATCGACCTCGTACAAGATCTACATCGCCCCGCTGATCTTCGGATTGGCCCCGGTCATCAACACGCTGCTGAGCACGGTCTGGCACCCCAGCCCGAAAACCGGGTGGAACAACTTCCACTTCGAGATGCCCAACGTCTACCTGCTGATCGGCATCGTGCTGGTCGGCACCGGGGCCGCGCTGGTGCTCTATTCCAAAGAGATCGGCGAAGCGCCGAAGCCGGCCGTGGTGACCCCGCCGGCGGAGCCGACAGTCCCTGCGAATTCGCCCTGATCGAACCCGACTTCCAACCCACCCGAGCACCCCATGAACCTCTCTTCGCTCAGCAAAGCCTTGTCCCGCGATCCGTCCGCCGCCCTGCACATCATGCTGCCGGACGGCGATTTCGTGCCCGCGCACTTCCACGTGACCGAGGTCGGCCGCGTTCACAAGCAGTTCGTCGATTGCGGCGGCACCGGGCGGGAAAGCACCGCGTGCGTGATCCAAGCGTGGGTCGCAGCCGACACCGACCACCGGCTGACCGCGGGCAAACTCGCGAAGATCGTGGAACTGGCCGCGCCGATTTTGAAGGGCGACGACTTGCCCGTGGAGATCGAATACGAAGCCGGGGTGATCTCGCAGTACCCGCTGGGCGGGATCGAGATCACGCCCGCGGGATTGCTACTGATGCTGGGGACGAAGCACACCGATTGCCTCGCCCCGGATCGCTGCGGTATCCCGGTGACCGCGGCGGCCGCGAAAACGGGCTGCGGCACCTCGGGCTGCTGCTGAGCTACCGCCGCGGCGGGATGACGGCCGAGCGCTTGCCCCCGTGCAGGATAAACGGGGCGTGGTTCTTGGCGACGGCGATGATCTCGGTGCCGCTCGCACTGAACCCGATGCTGCGGATCGGTTCGCGGATCAAGATGGTCGGACTGATCGCCTCGTTCCCACTCGCCGTATCCCACACTTTGATCGACCCGTCGTCGGCCCCGGACACGAGCCGGTGCCCTTTGGGATGGAAGCCCAAGCTCCGCACGGCGGCGCTATGCCCGCCGAGTTGGGCGCTGGGCGACCGGGGGATGGCGGCATCGTTCGGCTTGGCGATATCGAACAAGAACACTTCCCAATCGCGGGTACCGGCGGCGAGGCCTTCCCCCGTCGGGCTGATCGCCAAGCTGGAAATCCAATCGGGCCCGCGGGTGGAGCAGGTGCGGATTTCCTCCGAGTCGATCGTCCAGATGGTTGCGGTGTGGTGAAAACTCGCGGCGACTCGACGCCCGTCTTCGCCGAAGCAAGCGGTAGCATGGCGGAACTCGCGCGAAAAGACTTTCTCGCGGGATTTGGTGTCGTACACCGCCACTTGCCAACCGTCGGCCACGAGCAACCGCGCACCGTCCGCGCTGAATGCGAGGGTTTCGGTGGCGAGGGCATCCCCACCCCCGATTTCGCGGTAGAGCTGGCTCGTGCCCAGCGCGGGCAAGTCGGCCGCGACGGTGCCGACGTTGTTCCAGAGGTGGATCGTCCCGCGGTTCGTCGCGCCGGCGAAGCGGGTGCCTTTGGGGTCGAATGCGAACGCGGTGAATTTCGCCTCGGCCGGTGGGTGGACGGGGAAGAACTGACCCAGCTTCAAATCCCACAGGAACGATTGCCCCTTTTCCCCGAAGCTGAAGACGCGGTTGCCACTCCGCTCCGCGGCGAATTGCCCGTTCATCGCGGGATCCGGCGCGAGCTTCATCACCGCCTGTTTGGTGCCCTTCACATCCCAGATGAAGAAGCGCTGCGCCGAGTCGGACGAGACGATGTTGTTGCCGGTGGAATCGAACCGCAACCGCATCACGCGCTTGGTGTGGCCCCGGAAATGGTGCTCGACCGAGCCGTTTTGAACGTTCCAGACCCGCACGATCCCGTCTTCGCCGGACGTGGCGATTTTCTTGCCATCGCGCCGATAGTCGATCGCTCGGATTTCCCCGGTATGGGCTTTGTCCACGGCGATGGTCTTGCGCGTCCGGAGATCCAAGAACTCCAAGTCTCCGGAGACATACCCGATCGCGGCGCTCGTCGCTCCAGCGTCCAAGGCGATCGCCCACGGCATCCCGAATTTGCTGGCGTGCGTCGTCAAGACTTCCCCGGTGCTCGTGTCCCAGAGCAGAACGTCGTAGGTGAAGCCGGCCTCCGACTTGTTCTGACGCACGACCAGCGCCCGGGTCCCGTCCCGGTTCAAGGCGGTGTACTGGCACGGGCAATACCCAGGCAGCGTGGCCAAGGTCTTTCCGGATGGCACATCGTAGGCCGTGAGTTGCGGCGGATGGTTGTAGCCGATGAGCACCCGTTCGCCGTTGGCCGAGATCGCAGCGGAGCGAGTGCCCACCGCCGTGGCCGGCAGAACCCGCACGGCTCGGCCCGTTTTCGTGTCCCAGACCGTGGCGAGATCGGGATCTTTGGCGGCGCTGTGGCGCACGGTCAACAGGCGGCTCGCATCTTCGGTCAGCAGACTTTGGTAATGCGGCTTGTTGTCCGGCACGAGCGATTTCGGCTGGCCGATACCCTTGGCGAAATCGAAGGCCGTGATGATCCCGGCGTCATCGGCGGTGGTGACGTTTCCCCCGGTGCCGACGAACGCGATGTCCGTCGCGACGGCATTCGTCGAGCCGGAGCCGGCGTCTTCGTGGGCAATGCGGTACGCGTGCCACCATTCCCAGTCGCGGCGCTGCTCGGGGCAGTCGTCGAGGAGCTTGCGGGCTTGGAGTACATCCCCCAACCGCAGCTCGATATTGGCGAAGGCGACGTTGCGGAAGTAGCGGATGCCTTCCAGCCGCTCCTTGGCCTCTTCGACTTTCTTCTTGGCCTCTTGAGTTTCTTTCCCCGACCGCACCGCGTCGGCCGTGGCGACCTTTTCCCGCGCCAGCGCCCCGACCACTTCGAGGCGGGCGGCTTCGATCCCGGCGTTCCGCTGCGCCAACTGGTCGCGGGCCTCCTCCGCCGCGCGGCGCTGGCGATCGACTTCGACGCGGGCCTCTTCCGCTTCCATCCAGTTCCCGGCCGCTTCGTTGCGGGCGTGAACCGCCTCCCGCCAGAGGCCGCCGACGACCAAGCCGATCAGCGCGAGCACGAAGATGAGCGTGGACAGGCCGTAGACCGTCGCCATCGTCGGCCGGCGCCGCGCCCATTTGATCCCGCGCTCGATCGGGCCGGCGGGTCGGACTTCCACCGGCCGGCCCGCCAGGAAGCGGCCCAAGTCCCCGGCCAACGCCGCGGCCGTCGCATAGCGGTCGCCCGGAAGCTTCTCCAAGCACTTCAAACAAATCAATTCGAGATCGCGGGGCACACTCTTCACCCGAGAACGCAGCGACTTCGGCGAGTCGTTCATCACTTGGTGGAGCACCGCGAGGGAATCGGTCCCCTCGAAGGGCGTCCGACCCGTCAGGCATTCGTATAGGATCACGCCCAGCGCGTAGATGTCCGAAGGCGGGCCGACGAACTTGGTTCGTCCGCTCGCCTGTTCCGGCGACATGTAGGCCGGGGTGCCCATCACCGCTTGCGTCTGCGTGATCTGCAACGACACCCGCTTGGCCAAGCCGAAGTCTGTGATGCGGGGTTCGCCGCTCTCGTCGAAGAGGATGTTGCCCGGCTTCAAATCGCGGTGGACGATCCCCTGGGCGTGGGCCGCTTGAACCGCTTGGGCTAACTTCTCGGCCAAGGTCGCGGCGGAGGTCGCATCGAGTGAACCGTCCGTTTTCAGGCGGTTGTAAAGGGTGCCCCCGGGAAGGAACTCCATCGCCAAGTAGGGCTTGCCTTCGAAGTGCCCGAATTCGTGGACTTGAACGACGTGCGGGTGCTTCACGGCCGCGACCGCCTCCGCCTCGCTGCGGAACCGGACGACGTCGGAGAGGTCGGCGCACTCGGCGTTCAACAGCATTTTGAGGGCGACGAAGCGATTCAATCGCACTTGGCGGGCGCGGTAGACGACCCCCATGCCGCCGCGGCCGAGCTCGCCGAGGATTTCGTAACCGGGGAGCGTCGGGAAATGTACCGCCCGCATCGAACCGGGCATCGGGGTGTGGGTCGAAGGCTGCGTGATGAACGCGTCGAGTGAGACGGCCGAAGTCGGCGGCTCCGCACCCCGGATCCGAATCGGTGGAGCCAAAGTCGGATCGTACGGCCCTATCGCGGATGGCCCCTCGTCCGACATCGGTTGGGTGCGGGCGTCGAGTGAGGAACCGTCGGCTCGATCCGGGTGGGTCGGCATGCCGGAACTCCAGTTGTGGTGGGCCGGCAACTTTAAGTCACGCGCAGGAGCGACTCGGGGGGAAATGGGCAACCGGGATCACAACCGGAGAGAATTGGGAACAACTTTCAGGCGTCGCAGGAAAAGGATTCGGGCTGCCAGCGGAAACGGGCACCTCGTTACGCGGCTCGCTTCGATTTCGGGGCCAACTCCGGCGATTCCGTCAACCGGATCTCGCGGTCGCGCCGGCCGGTGCTGTCGTACAGGAGGATGCGGTTCTCGTCCGCGGCCCAGACCGCCGAGGTGCGCAGCATCCGCGGGCCTTCGACGTGGAACACCAAACCACAGACTTTCCCCCGCCGTAGGAGGGGAGCCTGCTTCAGCGGAGCCTGATCGGGGTCGAGATGATCGAAACGGCACAGCTCCGCGTGAACGAACGCGAAGAGTTGCGGCAACGTCGGCAGGGCGAGCACGCTCGGTTTCGGCGGGACTGGTAGAGCCATGGCCTAGAGATCGACCGGCGGCGCGCTCCCACTGGTCCTCGAACGCCCCCGTCCGTTCGCAGCCGGTCACGCGATCCCGATTTGCCGGTACGCTTCGTACAACACGATTCCGGCGGAGGTGGCCAGGTTGAGACTGCGGACTTTGCCGGTCGGCATGGGAATGCTCAGCAATCGCTCCGGATGGGCGGTGCGGAGTTCCTCGGGCAGACCCGTGGTTTCTTTTCCGAAGACCAACACATCCCCATCGCGGAAGGCCGCGTCGGTATAGCGACGCGGGGCGGGGTTGTCGATGAGCCAGTACGGCCCAGGCACC
>JANOSQ010000998.1:0-6627 GCA_031415915.1 Fimbriiglobus sp.
CGATTCCGTCAGAGGCGGATCCACAGCGTCCATAGCAAACGCGGAAATTCCTTCTTCCCCTTTGCGGAGTTGGAAGGCCGGCCGCCCGGGAATCGCGATGCGCGCAATCATCTAGGACACCTTTCGCAACTCGACCCGCAATGCCAGCCCGTCGACCTTCGCATCGCTGGCGTGGGCCGCTGACAGCGGCGTGTCACTCCACTCACTCGCTTGCGTTTCCACTGCGATGTACTCGCGTTGGGTGGCCAGCGCTCTCGCCAGCAGTTCGGTCGGCGAGTGCAGATACAGCGCGATCATATCCGCGATTTCCAACCCCGCGTCCTTGCGGGCTTGGTTCACGAGGCGGATGACATCGCGGGCCATCCCTTCGAGCTTGAGGTCCTCGGGGATGATCGTGCTCACCACCGCTTCGCGGCCGCGGTTGTCGATGGTGCCGGCGTAGCCGGGCTTGGCACTCGAGTACTCGATGACCACGTCCGCCGCATCGAGCGCGACCCCGACTATTTCGACCGACCCTGCGCGGAGTTGTTTGCCGAGCTCGCGGGCGTCGAGCTTGGCCAGCGCCGCCTCGGCTTCCTTCAGTTTCGGTCCAAGTTTCGAAGCGGCAGTTTTTTTGTTCAACTTTGCAATCGCTTGAAGCAATGACTCGGTACTCTCCTTTAATGAAGCAGTTGTTGCGTTGAGGAGTTCAACGGCTGCCGATAGTGGCCTTACCACCTTCACGTTGAGTTCGTCGGCGATGAGTTGCTTAAACTGATTAATGGCACTAAGGTCTGCCGCACTGGAAGTGCGAATTATCAACTCGGTCAGCGGCTGTCGCACTTTGATCTTCGCCACATTCCGCGCGGCCCCGCCCAATGTGATGATGTCCCTCAGCGAATCCATTTGATCCATCAGCGCTTGATCCTTCAAACTTTCGTCCGCCGCAGGGAACTCGCTCAGGTGGACACTCTCGCCCTTTCCCTGCAATCCCTTCCAAATGACTTCGACCAAGAAAGGCACGCACGGCGCGAGGCACTGACAGAGCGTTGTCAGCACGCCGTGCAGAGTTTGGTAAGCGGCCCATTTGTCCTTCAGCCCGACAGCGTCCAGGTCCACGACTTTGCTGTTCAACCGGGGCTTCACCCGGCGGACGTACCAGTTGGAAAGGTCGTCGTCCACGAACCGCTCCGCCGCCAGCGCGAAGGTCATCGCGTCGTACCTCTCGAAGCTATCGCGGGCCGTCTGAACCAGCACTTGCAGGCACGACAAAATCCAGCGGTCGATGTCCGAGCGCTCGGCTACCGGCACCTGCTGCGACGCGTCGGCGGGGTCGAACCCATCGCCGATGGCGCAGTTGCAGAAGAGCGAGTAGGTGTTCCACAGCTTGAAGATGAACTTGGAGCGGACCTCGTTCGCCGGTTCGGGGCCGAAGTTGAGGTTCTGCGCCGGGCTGTGCCGGCAGTAGAGCCAGCGCATCACGTCGGCGCCGATGGCTGTGAAGGGCACGTCGTTCCCTTTCGGATCCTTGGTGATCCCGCCTTTGTCCGCCGCGGCGATGAACTCGATGGAGTTCCCCGCGCTCTTGTGCATGTCGTGGCCGTACTGATCTTTCACCGTGGCGAAGCCGAGGAGCGTTTTGAACGGCCGCCGTTTTTGGAGGGTCAATGGCTCCTCGCCTTCCTCCGGCGAAGTCATCATGGTGCTGAGCGCCAGCAGCGCGTAGAACCAGTTGCGGAACTGGCCGGGGAAGCTCTCGGTGATGAAGTCGGCCGGGTACCACTGCTTCCAGTAGTCGCGGTCGGTGTTGTACTTCAGGGTGCTGAACCCGACGATGCCGGCGTCGAGCCACGGGTTGCCGACGTCCGGAATGCGACTGAGCAGGGCACCCGTGGTGAGGCTGCGGATCTTCACTCGGTCCACGAAGGGCCGGTGCGGGCTGTGGCCGTCGAACTCCTGCCAGCCTTCGACTGCGCGCTCTTTCAGTTCGTCGTAGCTACCGATGACTTCGAATTCGCCAGTCGCATTATCGACCCAGATCGGCAGGGCGAGTCCCCAGAATCGCTTCTTGGAGATCATCCAGTCGCCCATATTGCGAAGCCAGTCGATCTCTCGAGCTTGGCCGTTGAGCGACTCGGGCAAGAAGGTGACTTGTTCGACAACCTTCTTGATCTCGGTTCGAAAGCCAGGTTCCCATTTTTCTTTGATGGGGAATACGTGGTCACCGACAGAACGGTGTTCCGTAGTCGGCTTCTGACCCATGTTGATGAACCACTCGTCGACTAGACGAAATAGCAATTCCGTCTTGCAGCGCCAGCAGTGCGGATAGCGGTGGACGTAGCGCTCAGTTGCGAACAACTGGTCGCGATCTTTGAGCAGTTGGAAAACAGCATCTGCTGTAGCGGGATCCGTTGCGCTCGCACCGGATAGCGGGCCGAAGTGCGGGAGGAAGCATCCGTCATCACCTAACGGTGCGATCGTTGGTAGTTTTGTCTCTTGTGCATCGCACAGAAGTAAGTCGGCTTGTCCACAGCCAGGCGCGATGTGGACGATGCCCGTCCCTTCCGCTTCGCCGACATCGGACCACATAAGCACTCTGTGAGCTTCTTTTCCACGAAGCGCACCTGTGGTGTCTTTCCCAGTGAAAACGTCAACGACCGATTTGGGGTAACCACCCGGAATATTCTGCGATTCGAGGTCGTCGAACGGGCCGGTGTAGGCCCAGCCACGCATTTTGTCGCCCTTCACTTCGCCGACGATTTCGAAGCCGTCCTTCCCGGCTTTTTCTTTGAAGAGTTGCTCGATGGACTTGAGGTGCGGAACGCCGTCGAGCCAGTCGCGCTTGGATTTCTTCGCGGTCGGTTCGGCGGAATCGTCGGCATCGCCGCCCGATTCCATGCGGTTGATTTTGAACGCCCCTTTGCCGACGTAGTAGATCTCGTTCTTCAGCTTCACCTGGATGTAGGTCAACTCCGGGTTCACCGCCGCTGCGACGTTGCTCGTCAGCGTCCAAGGCGTTGTCGTCCACGCGAGTAAATATTCTTGTTCGCCACCCGCAGCCTCACCCGCGGCCTTACGGCCGTCGGCTCGCCGGATGGGGAATTTGACGAACACGGCCCGGTGTTCGATGGTCTTGTACCCTTCCTTCACTTCCATCTCGCTCAAGCCCACGCCGCACCGGCCGCACCACGGCATGGCGTCGTAGCCGCGGTAGACCATTCCCTTCCCATGGCACTTCTTGAGGAAGCTCCAGATCGTGTAATTGTTCTCGTTCGACATCGTGAAGTACGACTTCCGCTCGTCGACCGGCTTGGCCCAGTCGGCGTCGGTGGTGTCCCAGTCCAACCACATCCCGAGGCGGATGCTCTGCTCCGTCTGGATGCGGGCGAACTTGTCGACGCGGTCTTTGCAGAGTTGCACGAAGTGGGCGATGCTCGCCTCGCGGTCGCCGGGGATCAGTTCTTCGATGTCGCGCTTGCTCTTCAGCCCGAGTTCTTTTTCCACTTCGACTTCGACCCACAGCCCCTGGCAATCGAAGCCGTTCTGGTAGCGAAGCTCGCGGCCGGTCATGGCGAAGTAGCGGTTGAACACGTCCTTGTACGTGCGGCCCCAGGCGTGGTGAACGCCCATCGGATTGTTCGCCGTGATCGGCCCGTCGAGGAACGACCACTTCGGCTTGCCGGCGTTCTGCGCCCGGAGCTTGTCGAAAATCCGTTCGGTCTGCCAGAAGGCGAGGACTTCGCGCTCGAGCGCAGGGAAATCGGCTTGGGAATCGACCTTGGCGAACGGCATTGGACGGGAACCTCGGGCTGGAACGAGCATCTGCGGCTATTCTATTGGCAGGGGTGTTTCCATGCCGCGCGACTTAATTCTTGGAACGGCCGGGCACATCGACCACGGCAAGACCGCGCTCGTGAAGGCGCTCACCGGGATCGACACCGACCGGCTGCCCGAGGAAAAGGCCCGCGGGATCACCATCGACATCGGCTTCGCGTTCCTCGACCTCGGCGACTTCCGGTTGGGCCTCGTCGATGTGCCAGGGCACGATCGGTTCATCAAGAACATGCTCGCCGGGGCGACCGGGATCGATTTGGTCGTCTTGATCGTGGCGGCCGATGATTCGATCATGCTGCAGACGCGGGAGCACTTTGAAATCCTGAAGCTACTGCGGTTGAAGCACGGCGTCATCGCGCTGACCAAAGCCGACTTGGCGGATGAAACGACGCTCGAAGTCGCCGAACTCGAGATCCGCGAGCTGGTTCACGGGAGCTTCCTCCAAGACGCCCCCATCATCGCGACCTCGGCGGCGACGGGGCAGGGGATCGCCGAATTGAAATCGGCTCTCCGCGCGGTTTGTGAACGGATGACCGCCCGCGAATCGGCGGAGTGGTTCCGCCTCCCGATCGACCGGGCCTTTTCCGTGGCGGGGCACGGTACGGTCGTCACGGGTTCCATCGTATCGGGATCGGTAAAGATCGAAGACGAGTTGGAGTGGCACAAGGGCACCGGTGAATCGGAACTCGTCCGCGTGCGCGGGTTGAACCAACACGGGAAGTCGGCGTCGGAGATTCACCGGGGCCAACGCGGGGCCATCAACCTTGCCGGGATCCCCCTCGAATCGGTGCATCGCGGGCAGGAGTTGGCGAAGCCGGGGTACCTGAAGCCGAGCCGGGTGCTGACCGTTCGACTGTCGGCGCTCGAATCGGCGAAGCGGGCCATCAAGCATCGCTTGCCATGCCGCTTGCACCTCGGCACCTCCGAAGTATTGGCGAGCGTGTCGATTCTAGACCGGGATCAAATCGCCCCCGGCGAATGGGCACTGGCGCAGTTGTTCCTCGATTCCCCCGTCACGGCGGTCTGGGGCCAACCGTTCGTCCTCCGCGATTCCTCGGCGGAGTGGACGCTCGGCGGCGGGCAGGTGCTCCAACCGACGGCGACGAAGTTGCGACGCCGGCACTTCGAGCATTTGGAGTACGCCGAGAAACTCTGGTCGGAAGAGACGGACATCCGGGCCACGGCGTTCGCTTGGTTCGCGGAGTTCCACGGCTTCCACCCGGAGGATCTCGTGCGCGAAGTCGGGATCGGACCCGGGCGAATCGGCGAAGTCGTCGAGAACTTAAAGGCGTCGAACACCGTCGCCGAACTGGCGTTCCCCGCTCAAAGGAAGTTGCTCATCCACGCCGGGAGAATGGCCGAGCTCGCCGAGCGAATCGGGTCGGCGCTCGGCGAACTGCACGCGGAATTGCCTTTGTTCACGAACCACGAACGGCCGAAGTTGCTCTCGCGCTTGGCCTATGTGGGCGACGATGGCTTGTTGCAAGCGACCGTGGATCGGATGATCCGCGAGAAGAAATTGGTCGGCGATGCCAAGCGGATTGCGCGGGCCGACTTCAAACCGAAGCTCAGCGCGAACCAGCGGAAGTTGAAGGATAAGATCGTCGAAGAGCACCGCGTCGCCGGGTTCGCCCCGCCGGAGCCGAAGAGCTTCGCGCCGCAAGCGGCCGGGAACGCCAAGGCGCTCGATGAGATTTTCGAGGTGGCGTGCGCGGAGGGATTCCTCGTGCGGATCACGCACGAGATTTTTCTGCACGCGGACACCGACGCCGAGATGCGGGCGAAGTTGGCGACCGCCTTCGCCGAGATGCCGGGGCTGACGGTCGCCGAGATCCGCGACCTGCTCGGCACGACGCGGAAGTTCGCCATCCCGATCTGCGAGTACCTCGACCGCGCCGGCATCACCCGGCGCGATGGGGATTTGCGCTCGCCGGCTTAATACCGGTCGCCGCCTCCACCACCTCCACCGCTGCGGCCACCCCCGTAGCCGCCACCTCCACCGCTGCGGCCACCCCCGCCACCACCGTAGCCGCCACCTCCACCCCCGCCGCTGCGACCACCGCCGCCTCCGCCGTAACCACCACCGCCACCGCCGCGGGGGCGTTCTTCGCGGGGTTTGGCTTCGTTGACGGTCAGTTGGCGGCCTTGGAGATCGGCCCCGTTCATGGCTCGGATGGCTTCTTCGACGCCGTCGGACATTTCGACGAACGCGAAACCGCGCGAGCGGCCCGTTTCCCGATCCATGATGATTTGCGCTTTGACGACCGTCCCGAATTGGCCGAAGGCCTCGATCAGGTCTTCATTGGTCGTGCCGAAGGGCAGATTCCCGACGTACAGATTCTTGACGCTCATGCGTGATCCCCGAGGGTCGGCAACTCGATCTCCGGTTGAACCGCCCGTGCTGACGAGAGCGATCGCCGGTCATCGGCAACCGCGAAGGAATCGGTGGGAGTCGCAGCAGAGCCGTGCTGGAAAAGCAGGGGTGTTGCGGGGACGTTCCGACTGGACCACGTGGGGGTTCGGTGCTGGGAGTACATGGAGAAGTGCTGATCGCCTTGCCATTCCTACTCGTAACCGACTCGCCATACGAAGCTCGACGCGAACGCGATTTTCCGACCCGATCCTTCTGTTTCATCCGGAACCACCCCGGATAATTCACAGAAATATAGCAGCCGCCTCACAAAAAGAAAGTCCGATTCGTCAAAAAATCGGAGGGGTCGTGCCAGAACGCACTCGAATGATCGATCCGGATCCTGCCGGTCGTGGAAAACGCGACCCGGCGAGCCGGCGGCGTAAGCCGCCGGATTCTTTCCA
>JANOSQ010000999.1:0-7345 GCA_031415915.1 Fimbriiglobus sp.
AGCGGCGAGCGCCCGAGGTACGTCACGAGCGACATCGCCCCGCCTTCGCGGTAGGGGTCGATCGGCGGGTTCGTCACCTCGGCGAAAGTCTGTTGGCAGTACTTGAACAGCGTCGGGTGGTACTGGCTGAAGATCGTGAGCACGCGGTCGTAACCCATGCTCGACAGCGGCTCCTTTTTCAGCTTGCCCATGTCTTTGACGAAGACGGCGCGTTCGAAATCCCACCCGGCCGCTTGCAGCAATTGTTCGAGCGACCAACTCCGCTCGGCGAGTTGGGCACCCACGACGTCTTCGACTTGGGCCGTGAGGTTGAATCCTTCGGTGATGATGGCTTGGCGCTGGTTCAACTCGTGGACATCCCCGAATTCGGCCGCGGCTTCGGCCACGACGCGCTTCATGATCTGGTGGCTGTCGAGCCGCTGGCCTGTGGTCGTGTCGAGCGCGATCATCTGCCCCGGTTGCAGTTGCCCGCTGGCGACGATGGTCGTGTTGTCGAGGCCGAAGACGCCCGATTCGGAGCCGATGTAAAGCCAGCCGCGTTTATCGGAACACCAGCGCACGGGGCGAAGACCCATGCGATCCACCAAGCCGACGAGAGTCGTGCCATCCGTGCCGATGATCCCGGCCGGACCGTCCCACGCGCAAAGGCTGCTGTACGTCCGTCGGCAGTAGGTGAAGAGCTGGAAGGCCTCGGCACCCCAGATGTGTTCTTCGGTGTCCCACACCGGCGGGATCGACAACCGCAGCGCCCGCAGCATGCTCCAATCTTGGGCGAGGGTCAGGTATTCCAACCATTCGTCGAGGCTGGCGCTGTCGCTCATCTTCGGCGTCAGCAATTCTTTGCCCGGTAGCGGCGGCGTCAGGCCCCGGCTGAAGGCGCTCACGGCGTTGCGGTTCGTGCGGATCGTGTTGATCTCGCCGTTGTGGCAGGTGAACCGGAACGGTTGCGCGAGCTTCCAATTCGGGAAAGTGTTCGTGCTGTAGCGGCGGTGGAACGTCGCGATGCCGGTGTGGAACTCCGGGTGGCTGAGATCGGGAAAGAACTCCACGAGCTGCGGGCTTGTGAGCAGGCCTTTGTAATTGACCAGTCGCACGGAGAGCGACGAGATGTAGGCGTCGTGCCCGGCGGCGCGGAGTTCGTGCTGGATCGTCAAGCGCTGGCGGAAAAGCCATTTTTCGATGGCGACCGGCTCTCCTTTGTAGCGGAAAAGCAGCTGTTCGATGGCTTGCGGTCGGGAGGCCTTGGCCGTCGGCGGGAGGCAGTCGATGTTCGTCGGCACGGCGCGGAAGCCGAGCACTTGCAGCGGCCCGGCTTGGAGGTGTTTGGCAATGAGCTTGCGGGCCGCATCGAGCTTGGCCGGGTCGGCATCGTTGAAAAAGATCGATCCGACGCCGAGCAACGTGTCGGCTTTCAACTCCTTGGAACCGGGGAGGCCGAGGCGTTTGGCTTCTTCGCGCAGGAACAACTGCGGAATCTGGCACGTTAGCCCGGCGCCGTCGCCGGAGTTGCCGCAGACGCCGCCGCGGTGCTCGAGCGAGACGAGGGCGAGCAATGCCCGCTGAAGAACCTCGGCCGAGGGGGCGCCGTCTTTGGAGGCGATGCCGCCGATTCCGCAGGCGTCTTTGCCGACGCTGTCCGTGAAAAGGAGATCGCCCGAATCCGTCAGCACTCTGCCATCGATCATGGAAATCCCAGCCTCCCGTGCGCTCGCCAATCGCGACCGCAAACCCAATGAGTTTACGGCGCCCGCCCGCAACGGACAACGAATTCCCACGGGATCAACTGTCGAATACGAGCCGGACGCGAAGGCGACGGTCCGCATGCCTCTCGGCGAGTTCCGAATCGTGTCGCACTGCAATCGGTCCGTCGCTCGCTCACGCATCCGGCTCGTAGGCGACCAACCCTTTCTCGAAACTCGATCTTTTTTCCGAATGGACACTTGCATCGGGCCGCGAATCGAAGTAAAACGACGCGGAATTCGAGGTCGGCGCCGTCCGCACTCGGGCGCACTCGAAGTTATTTTTTTCGCCCCCCTCAGAAAGGAACGCGTCCCATGGCACTCTTCGGCGGATTCATCGATTTCATGTCCCAAGACATGGTCTTTTGGCCCTTGGTCGGCGTCGCTGTCCTTCTGATCGTCGCGTTCGTCGTGATGCGCGTGATCAAAAAGCCTTCGGACGACTGAGTCGCCCGGCGCGAGTCATTCACTCCGGCGGCCGCGGGGCCGACCGGAGTTTTCATTTCCCCCGCGGCCATTCGCCAACCGTCAACTCGACCGCCGAAGCCTGCTTGCTCCGCCAGATCGACAACTTCACCTTTTGATTCGCCGGCAACATCCCCACCAAATTGATCACGTGGTTCTCGTCGCGGATTTCCACGCCGTCGAGTTTCAAGATCACGTCGCCGCTCTGCAAGCCCGCCCGGGAAGCCGGCCCGTTGTTGTGTACCGATTCGACCAGAGCCCCGCGCAACCGGGTCAGCCCCAACTTGAGGGCCGTGTGCGGATCGAGGGCGGACGACATCTGCATTCCGATGTACCCGCGCGAGACGGAGCCTTGATCGAGCAATTGCTTGCCGATGCGCTTGACGAGGTTGATCGGGATGCTGAACGCGACGCCGCTGCTGTAGCCGTTGGTCGAAGCGTTGGCGGTGTTGATGCCGATGACCAACCCGGCCATATCGACCAAAGGCCCGCCGCTGTTGCCGGGGTTGATGGCGGCGTCGGTTTGCAGGAATTCCTTGATGCGGATGGTGTTGCCCAAGCTGATCTGGCCGCGGTCGCGGGCCGAGATGATGCCGTGGGTCACGGTCTGGTTGAAGCCGAAGGGGCTACCGAACGCGAGGACCCACTGGCCCGACTTCGCGGCATCGCTATCGCCGAGTTCCGCCGCGGGAAGATTTTCGCCGACGACGCGCAACAGGGCGATATCGGATTCCGGGTCGGTGCGGACGAGGTCGGGAATGAGAATCCGGCCGTCGTTCAGCGTCACCGTGATTTCCGACGCCTTGGCCCCCGCGACGACGTGGTTGTTCGTGATGGCGAAGTAGCCGCGGTAACCCGGCAGTTGCACGAGCACGCCGGAACCCGATTCTTCCGTGGGCTTGTTCTTGGCCGCTCCGGGGGCCGCGGGTTTGATCGCATCCACCGAGACGACCGCGGGCATGATCTTCTGCACGAGGGCTTCAAACTTGGTCGGGAGCGGGGTCACCGGTTTATCGTCGATGGAGGCGGGTGGCCCGCCGACGGGGAGGTCGGTGGGCGGCGCGGCGATCGCCAGTCGCGGCGACGAGATCGATTCCCCGACCCAACCGCCTGCGAAGGCGGTGGCGAGAATCGCGATCAACAGCAGCGAGGATTGAAATCGCATGGTGCACCGGTACGGGGACTTGGAACGCTTCAATTTACCGCGCGGGTTCGGGGAACTTGAAGGTCAGTTGCGACGGATCGAGAATTGCGACGAAAGGGAACGTTACCAAACGAAAAATGCCCGCAGGTCTCGCGACCGGCGGGCACGGGATAACTGTCGTGCGCGGTTACTTGCCGAACTCGGCTTGCACGGCGGCGAAGTCGCGCTCGTCGTCGTGGTGGTCCCGGATTTCGCCCCACGCCATGTCGGAGTGGTAGTCCATCCAGCCGGAATCCTTTTCCACTTCCGCTTGGCAGATCACGCACATGACGCAGTACGGCAGCGCGTTCACGCGGGCCAAGGGGATTTTCTTGGAGCAGACATCGCAAATCCCGTAGCGCCCTTGCTTGATCCGCTGGAGTGCCAGTTCGATCTGGGCCACCTCTTTGGATTCCAACTGGGCGAGTTGGGAGGTCATTTCGTCGCCGCTGTTGCCGAACGCCGCATCGGCCACGTCCCCGGTGGGGTGGGCCATCGAGTGCCCGAGATCTTGGAGATCGCGGGTCAACCGTTTGCGGAGCTCATTGCGGCGCTGTATGAGAATTTTGCTGATCTTCAGCAAAGCATCGGTGCGGGCCATGGGAGTCCTCCTTTCGAACTCGTCGAGCCTACGGACTGCGCGAATCAACTACTGGAAGTACCCAACTATAGGCGGGTGTTTGCAGCAAAAAGCCCGGGTGCCCGCGATTCCGCTCGAATTTCAGCCGGGCTGGCGGAGGAAATTCGGCAGAACCCTTGCGCGGACAGCGTGGGTTCTCGGACTGCTCCGGATTCAAAGCGAATTCTGTGCCACGGGAAAATGAAGAGACAATCGCGACACGAATGCGTTTACTCGAAATCGAACTTTGCGGGCGAGAACTTGAGAAAAAGCGCGACCGACCGACTCGGTTGGGTGTATCCAAATTCTCTGGGGGCCTGCACCGGATTGCGGCGGGCGGTGTTTCGCGTCAGCACCGGATCCCAGAATGGTTTCAGCCGGCATTGCGGGACGCGATTTCGAACGCAAGTCGTTGGGACGCATGGGTTCTACCCGAAATCGGAAATGATTTCGCGGGGGGGTGGGGCGCTTTCGGCCGAAATCATTTTCGAGTCGGGTTTGCCAATCACGGGCGCAAAACTCCACCCGGTTTTGCACGGTGCAGCCCTTACCGGAGCGATCCGTCGCTCGCGCTTCCCGCTCACCGCTTCTTCTTTTTCTTCTTGCCGTTGGGCTTCGTGCCGTTGTCGCTCGGCGTCGAGCCTTTCGGTTCGTTGCGGATTTGACGCTGGGCTTCCGACTGCTGTTGGATCTCTTCCATCTTGGCCCGCATCCGGGTTAAGAAGCCCCCGCCGGTGGGCGGTGGTGGCGGCGGCGTCACTTTGGCACCCGAAGTCGACGGCCCGGCCGGGGGATCGACTTGGGTCAAATTCAAGGCCCCGGATTCCGTATCCACTTTCTTCCGCTTGATGATCCACTTTTCCGTGAGTCCCCACGCGGTGCTGGCGATGAAGTACAAGCACATCCCCGCCGCCATCTTGTAGAAGAACACGGCCATGACGATCATCATGATCTTCATCATCCGCTGCTGCATTTCCTGCTGCTCGTCGGTCGGCGGCGGCATCGTCAACTTTTGGTGGATGAACATGAGCGTGACGGCGATCAACGGCAAAATGTTCAAATACGGCCCGAGGTAGACCGTCCCGCCGATGCTGGCGAAGTCGCTGAGGAACGGGACCCCTTCCCCGAACTTCACGAGCATGTCCGGGGCGGCGAGGTTCGGCATCCAGAGGAACGCTTCGAGCCGGAAGAAGATCGACTCCTGCAAGCAGAAGTACAAGCCCATGAACACGGGCAGTTGGGCGAACATGAGGAGGCAGCCGCTCATGCTCGACAGCGGATTGACGCCGTTCTGCACCATCAGTTTGGTGCGCTCTTGGTTGAAGCGCTGGTAATCCCCCTTGTGCTTCTCTTCCAGCTTGGCGATTTCCGGCTTGAGCGCGGCCACCTTCTCTTGCGTCTTGGCCATCACCATTTGCTGTTTGCGGCTCGGGATGAACAAGAGCATCCGCACCATCACGGTGAGCAGCAAGATGTCGACGCCCCAGATCGGCACGAGGCCGTGGAGGAAGCCCAAGATCCCGTGCATGCGGTTCGTCATCCAGATGACGATGTCCGACCACCAGATCGAGTTCGCGAGCCGGCCGAAGAAGTTCGGGGAGTGGTAATCCGTGAGCGTTTTCAGGGTGAGCTGGTCGTGGTAACGATCCGTCAGGCCGGGGTCGACGGCCCGGTCGCCGCTGAGTTGGTTCAACAAACGGACCTTCATCGGCCCGTTGTAAATCAAGTAGCTGTGCGAGACGGGTTTGTCGGCCTGCGGGTCGATGGCGTTGGCCACGACGCGGACCGTGATGTCCCCGAGCGACGGTTTGTCGGCGAGGTCGGACGGGAGCGGCTCCCGGCTCGGCCGCACGTAGCTCCAGAGGTTCTTGCGGGCCTCGTCCGGCATCGCGTCGTCGATGGCCAATACGCTCGCGAAATACTGGGTGCCGACACCGGCGTAGGTGAAGGTGTTGCCCTGCGGTTCGACCTTGTACCCGCCCCAGCCGGTGGTGATCGTCGCGGAATCCTGGATGTCCCGCTTGGCGCTACCGGCGGCGTTGACCCAACCGATGAGCGCGTTGCGATACGTCGAGGTGTACCACTCACCTTCGATGGGCAATCCGCGGGCGCCGCTGATTTGGTACTTGAAGCGGGCTCGGTCTTTGTCGGTTTGCCGTCCGGGGATCGCTTCGAAATCGAGCTTCATCCCGACGTGGTAGTCTTTGGGGGAGAGCGTGAACGTCTTGCGGAGCTTCAAAAAGTAGGGTGCGGCGAGTGTGGTTTCGAATACGACCCGGGCTTCGGAACCGTCCTTCGACGGCACTTCTTCGACGACCGTCCAAATCCGGTCGGCCAGTTCGTTCGACGGGTAGGAATCGGACTCTTCCCCCTTGCGGAGGGGATCGCCGACACTCGGATAATGCAACAGCGTGTACGAAGCATCGGAGAGTTGGATACCGCCGTTCTTGACCTCGCCCGGTTGCAAACCGGGGTAGGCGTTCTCGTCGAAAATCGAAGTGCGGTCGGCGCCGCCCTTGGTCAGCCCGTGGAAGCCGGGGATCAAGTGCAGGCGATAATTCTTGCCGGATGGATCTTTCGCATCGCGCCCGCCGCGGGTCGATTCGTCGAACTTCGGGAGGATGGTCTGTTGGATGGCGGCGCCGCGCGTCGTCAGCAGGATCTGCTGGTAACACCCATCGTGGCCGAGCGCGATGAGCCGAATCGGTGTCGTCGGCTTAGCTTCGACCGGGGGAACCGCGGGCGTCGGCGCGGGGGCCGGCTTGGGCGGTTCGACGAGCTTCGGAACCCGCACGGTCGCCGCGATGCCGGTGAGGGCGCGGACGCTGTCGGTCTGGACGGTCTCGGGAAGAGGCGGGACTTCCGGCTTGGGGAAGAACGTTTTTTCGGCGTACCACCAGCCGGCGCCCAAGCCGACGGCCAGCGTTACGAACAACGCGATGCGGATCAACAAACTGCGGTTCATCGGGGCGATTCTCCACCGCGGCGCGGTCGCGGCGCAGGCCTTTACAACTTATGGAATGGGTGGCGTAGGTCACGCTCCGCGTGACGGCCGAACTGAAATGGCTGGGTGGCTACCGCCCTTCGCGGAGGCGGTCGCCGAGGAAGTTCTCGAGGTCGGGGATGTCGTAAATCTTCTTGATGGTCTTTTCCACGTCGTATTCGACACGCTTGAAGTTGATCGTATCGTCGTCTTTGAGCACGACGTAGCAGGCCCGCCAATTGCCGTCGCGGGGTTGGCCGACGGAACCCACATTGCAGAGGGTCTTCTTCCCATCGAGCTTGTACGCGAATTGAACATCGTCCGGGCTGAGGAATTGCAGCGTCTCGGTGAAGACC
>JANOSQ010001000.1:0-5892 GCA_031415915.1 Fimbriiglobus sp.
TGTGGGATGCTGAAAGATCGAGGTCGCGATTCGTTTCGGTCAACACCCAAATGTCAGCGTCATATTTCTGTAAGAGGGCGAGCCGCGCCAAGTTTCGTTCTACTACTGCATAGTTTACGTTCCACGTTCCAACTCGCATACTGCCCCCTAATCCAGATGCTACAAGGCATTGTAACAGCTGATTCCGAGCGATGGTAGCCTTTTCGGATTCTTTTGAGATTTCCCCTAGTAATTCCCTCCGCGACTGCGTATGCTTCACACATGGGTGGATGTTTTCCGCCCGAGACGACGAACGTGATTGCTTTCGCTCTTACACATCTTGGTGCCGTTGCCGGGTTAATTTCCTGTCTCACACGCCACCCCGATCCTGTTTGATACTACTGCAATCCGGCGACGGGCCGCATGCTCGCCGCCGTGTTCGCTTCGCCTGGCCGGTCGGCAATCGCGCCGCACCGGCCACTGGTTCAAGTTGCGGCCGGGAACCGGCCGCAGAAGGTGTTTCGTGAGCAAGAAGTTGTATGTCGGGAACTTGGCCTTCGGGACGACGTCCGAAGACCTCCAAGCGCTGTTCGGGGCCTACGGCCCAGTGACCAGCGCTCAAATCGTGATGGATCGGGACACGGGTCGCTCCCGCGGTTTCGCATTCGTCGAAATGGCCAGCGGGGCCGAAGCGGCGATCCAAGCCGTCAACAACGCCGAGTACCAAGGCCGTCGCCTCACGGTGAACGAAGCCAAGCCCCGCGAAGAGCGTCCCCGCTCCGGCGGCGGCGGTGGTGGCGGCTACGGTGGCGGCGGAGGCGGTGGTGGTGGCGGTGGTGGTGGATACGGCGGCGGAGGCGGTGCGGGCGGTGGCAATCGCCGCTACTAACGAACACGGCACATCCGAGCAACTCAACTGCGAGCCGACCCACCGGGTCGGCTCGTTTCATAGGTTCTGGCAAATCTTTCTGGCGTTCCCAAGTCGTTTGCACCCCAGAACGGGAAACAGAAGCAAACCCTACCAGAAGACACGCGGCAAAATTCAGAGGTATACCCTATCCGCGTGGATCGTGTACCAATCGAAAGTGAGCGAGCCGGACGCGTGAGTGACGGATCGCACGCCGATCGGCGAGTTTCGAATGGTGTCCGCGTGCATGCGATCCATCGCTCACGCGTCCGGCTCGTCTGCGAGCGTTCAGTCGCACTTCGATTCCCAGAACCTCACCCATTCGCCCCACTCCACGCGGGGATCGTCCATCGGGACGGCCCCCATCGCCCAGAAGCCGAGCACGGCCCGCTCCCAGCATTCGCGTTGCTCCGGCGTCGCCGAGGCGAGAAAAGCCGCATCGTCGCAATGGCCCGCGACGCTCGAATCGATCAGTTCGAATCGCAACCGAGCCGACGGGCCATCCCCCGCGATCTCGATGACGATGTGCTGCACTCCGAGGTGCACGCTCCGGCAGCGCAGCGGCACTCCGGCCCACGCCCGGCTCGCGGATAAATACGCGAGCAAATCCCGTTCGGCGAAATGTTGAACCGCATGTTCGACGTGGTGAAGGCCGTCGAGAGATTTTTGAAACCGGGCGACCGCCCCGGTCTCTTCGGCTTTGCCGAGGGCTTTGCGGATCGACGCGAACGCTTTGGGTACGGTGCCGGAGTGAAACCCCGGCCGGAGCAAGCCGCGAACGCTCTCCCCGTGGTGGCCCAGAGCGAGCGGCACCAACCGAGGCGGGCGATTCGCGGCGTAGAGGCGCCAATTCTCTTTGAGTTCCCACGCCAGAAACCCGAAGACGCCGGGCACCCCCGCGAACACCAGCGCGACCCATTGCTCGGCGATCCCCGTCGCGGTCGTCACGGCCGGGATCATGGGGAGCAGCAGTTTGTGCGACACCGTGACGACGGGGAAGTGCTTGATCGGGTTGATCTGCGGTTCGATCAGCAAGTAGATGGCGAAGCGGAGCGCATAGCGCACCGGGAACCAGATCATCCCGAGCGCGAGCTTGATCGCCAGCGACGGCTTGGCTTGCCCGTCGCGGAAACGGAACCATTCGTCGATGGAGTAAATCAGACGATCCAGTCCGGCGAGCAATTCGTGGAACAGCCAGACGATCCAACCGAACAGCCCGGGAATGAAGTTGGTGCGGACCTGCCGCCAACACCACTTGAACGCGTCCTCGATGCCTTCACGCACCGATTGCCCGGCGGGGGTGTTCACCCCCAACGCCAGTAGCCCGAACGCGCCCGCAATCACTGACAATTTGGTGTCAGCGGGCCAATCGGCCGCGCTCGCCGCGATTGCGGCGATACCCGCTCCGGCGGTCGGCACGGCCAGCCGGCGCTGGAACCAGCGCACGAATCGATTGCGCCGCGCGGCTTTGAAAGGCGCCGAATTCCACACGTTCGATGGGAGTTCCGCGAACAACCAGCGGATGCCCCCGCCGATGGCCGACAATGCGGCAAGTGCGAACCCCCGCATCGCGGTCGAGTGAATCAATCCGAGGTAGAAGATTCCGAGCGCCACCATGATGGCCAGCGATTCCGGCGACACCAAAATGCCACCGTGCTTCTCGGCGTGCGGCTCCACTTCCGGCTTCGGTACGAACAAACCGCCGAGGAACCCGGCGACGGCCGCGGCTTCGTGGGCGATGTACTTGGCGAACTCCACGGTCATGAACGCCGCGCCGAACGGCAGCGCCGCGAAGAGCGTGACCCAGCGGCCGATTTTCGTCCCGAAGGTGACCGCACTGCCCCGGTGGAACCAACGCAGGTAGACCTCGGCGGGGTAATAAATGCCATCGAGCGCCGCGCCGAGGCCGGCATTCGCTTTCAGGAGGGCATCGCCGAAGAAGAACTCCCCCGGACCGGCGAGGTCGGGCACCTTCAACTGATTCCGGGCGAGCACGTCGCGCAGATCGCCGAAGCGGAAGAACCCCTGGGCGACGGTCAGATCGAGCAATTCATCGACGATCTTCGGCAGCGCGATCCGCTCGACGATGTCGTCCGGTCGCAGACCCGATTCCGACAAGACCCGGTGAATGACCGGTTCCATCGCGGCGCGGAGGGCCACCTCGGCGGTGTGAATCTCGGGATCGAGCAGCGCCAACAGGGCGCCGTCATCGGCGGGCGGCAACCCGGCGCCGGCGATGTGCTTCTTAACCTTCAGCAAGCGCTGGTGGAGCAAAGCCAGACGGGAAAGCGTCAACTTCCGCAAGAGCGGTCGCTGGCCGAGGCTGCCCACCCAGCCTGCGGGATCGACCGCGTATAGATCGCCCCCGAGATCGACGCCGATGGTTTGCAGATCGTAAAAGGCCTTCGCGGCGGGCGACCAATAACCGCCGGTCGCGGGGACGAGCAGCGTGTGAAGGGCCTTCTCCCAAGCACTCTCCTGTTCTTGATTCCACACCAATATCTTCGCGAGCGGCTCGACCAACGTCTCCCGCAGGGCGAGAGTGGCTTCGTACCAATGGTCGCTGCCCCCAGCTTGCGTCGCGGCGGCGTACAGGATCGCGGTGCGAACCGTATTCTTTTTGAGCATCGCATCGCGGGCGCGGGCTTCGAGCCGCCGCGCTCGAACCGGATCCTGGTGGACGACCGCAGCGGCGCTCTCGGAGTTCGTCGGCCTATCGCCCGGCTCGGCCGTGTCAACAGGCCGCGATGTCCGGAAGACCTCGGCTTCGTCGAATCCTTCGCACAGCTTGCCCCGCCACTCGGCCCAACTCGTCATTCCGGGGTAGCGGTATTCCAACCCCTCGGAGGCGAAGCGGTCACGCGTCAACAGGTCAACCGCGAAAGCGTCGGCCAACTCGGTGTCGGTGGCATCCGGCAATACCAATCCGCTCGACTTCAACACGAGTTCAATTTCGCGCCGCAAGAATGTGGGCAGCGTCCGCCAGACCGATCCCGCATTCGCGATCGGCACGCGCAGGGCGAAGAGTTCCTTCCAGAAGTGCATGAGCTGTTGGGGCCGCGATCCCGAATCCACCGGCGACGGCGCGAACACCATCTCGGGCGGCGCATCGGCGAAGACCGACGCCGGGAAACATCCGCTCGCCTCGGCCTCGACCTTCGTCAGTCGCAATGGGACTTCCGACGAAGGCGGAATTCTCCGGCCGTGATCTCGGAAGTGGCGGCGGGCTTGGGCGAAGTGGCGCTCCTTCACGAAGCGCCAACCGGGTTCCACGGCCCGCAGCGAGGCTTCGAGATCCATCACGGGTTCCGGCTCGGGACAACGGAGCCTTGGAAGTAGACCCCCGCCAAGGGCGGGAGCGTGACCACGAGCGAATACGGCTGTCCGTGCCACGGGATCGCTTCGGACTGCATCCCGCCATTGTTGCCGACGTTGCCTCCCCAGTACGGCGCCGCGTCGGTGTTCAGGATTTCCTTCCAATAGCCGGGGCCGGGCACGCCGACGCGGTAGCCGGTGCGGACGACCGGCGTGAAGTTCATCAGGCAGAGGACGCGATCTTCCCCGGACTTCGGTTTACGGACGAAGGCGTACACGCTGGCTTCGCCGTCGCTCGCTTCGATCCACTCGAACCCACCGGGCTGCGTGTCGAGTTCGTGGAGCGCCGGAATCGCCGCGTAGAGCCGATTCAAATCCCCGACGAGCTGCTCGACCCCGGCGTGCGGGGCGTGATTCAAAACGCCCCAATCGAGCTGACCATCGTGCTTCCACTCGCCGCGCTGGGCGAGTTCGGCGCCCATGAACAGTAGCTTCTTGCCGGGCATCGCGAACATGTACGAGTAGAGCACTCGGAGGTTGGCGAACTTCTGCCATTCGTCGCCGGGCATTTTGTCCCAGAGCGGCCCCTTGCCGTGGACGACTTCGTCGTGCGACAGCGGCAGCACGAAGTTCTCGTTCATCGCGTAGAGCATGCGGAACGTGAGTTCGTGGTGGTGGTACTTCCGGTGCAGCGGATCGCGCGCGGCGTACAGAAGCGTGTCGTGCATCCAGCCCATGTCCCACTTGTAGCCGAAGCCGAGGCCGCCCAGGTACGTCGGCCGGCTGACCATGGCGAACGATGTCGATTCCTCGGCGTACGTTTGCACGCCGGGGAATTGGGTGTACACCTCGTAGTTGAAACGGCGCAGGAACTCGATCGCTTCCAAGTTCTCCCGGCCGCCGTACTTGTTCGGAACCCAGCCCCCCTCTTTGCGGGAGTAATCGAGGTAGAGCATGCTCGCCACCGCATCGACGCGCAGCCCGTCGATGTGGTACTTGTCGAGCCAAAACAGCGCCGAAGAGAGCAGGAAGCTCCGCACTTCGTGCCGGCCGTAGTTGAAGACGTAGCTGCCCCAATCGGGGTGGTAACCCTGCTTCGGGTCGGCGTGTTCGAACAGGTGCGTGCCGTCGAAGAAGCCGAGGCCGTGCTCGTCGGTGGTGAAGTGGCTCGGCACCCAATCGAGGATCACCGCGACGCCGGCTTTGTGCAGTTCGTCGATAAGGAACATCAAATCTTGCGGGGTGCCATACCGGCTGGTCGGTGCGAAGTAGCCGGTGGTTTGGTAGCCCCATGAGCCGTAGTACGGGTGCTCGGTGATCGGCATGAGCTCGACGTGCGTGAAGCCGAGCTTCGTAACGTGCGCGACCAGCTTGGGGGCCAAATCGCGGTAGTTCAGCGAGTGGTGTTTCTCGTCGCGAATCCACGAACCGAGGTGGAGTTCGTAAATGCTGATCGGCGCGTCTTGGGAACTCTTCGCCGTCCGCCCGGCCATCCACGCGGTGTCATTCCACTCGTAATCGAGATCCCACACGACCGAGGCCGTCTTGGGAGACACTTCGCACAGCACCGCGAACGGGTCGGTTTTATCGACCGCATAACCGTTGAACTGGCTGGCGACGTGGAACTTGTAGCACTCCCCTTTGTGACTGCCCGGGATGAACCCTTGCCAGATCCCGCCGGAACCGGTGGC
>JANOSQ010001001.1:0-4135 GCA_031415915.1 Fimbriiglobus sp.
ACCGTGGAAAGCAGAGTGGCGACCCACGCCCGCAGCACGGCCCGGTGACTTTCGAGCTTCTCCGGCGGAATCACGAGGTAGATCGTCACCGGGTCACCGGCGAGTAGCGATTCGAGTTGGAAGGTCGATTTCTCCAACGACTTCGCCACGACGGCGCTGCCCAAGCATTTCATGTAAGTGCACGCCGTCGTCCGGATGCACGGCCGGGTCTTGTCCGACGGCGCCGAGAGGTAGGCCACGAACTCGTCGCGGGCCAGCGGGTTCAGCACTTCCTTTTTGTCGAGCAGCACGGCCAAGTGGTAGTCGAGGTCGTCCATGTAGAGCAATCGGCGGAGCGCGCTCGGATTGCGGTCGCTCGCCGGTTCCGCCGTGGCCAAGTGGGCAATCAAACCGGCGGTCAATCCGCGGCCGGTGTCGTCCCAGTAGCGGTCGGTACTGAAACTGTGATCGACCGCGAACTGCGTCGCCAGCATTTCCGCATCCGACTCCGCATCGGCCCCCGGCAGGCGGAACAGATCGAACGGGTTCAGCGCGTCGGTTTTATCCGTCACCAAGCCGAACGGATCGAGGATGACGACCTTCTGCCCCATCTCCCGGCGCCGCCGGGCGGTCACTTGCGTGAGTTCGCCTTTGATGTCGATAGCGATCACGGAACCGGGGTAGGTCAGCAGGTTCGGGATGATGACGCTGACGCCTTTGCCGGCGCCGGTGGGGGCGATGGTCATCAGGTGGCCGTCGCCCTCGTACAGCAGCGGGTCGAATTCCTGCGGCCCCGCTTCTGCGGCAATCGTCGCCGTGTGGAAGCCGGGGGCGGGCCGGGGCGGGACGCCTTTCCAGCCGAGGTAAAGGCTGCGCTTGGGCCAATCGAGGCCGGCGGTTCCCTTGGGGGGCTTGCGTTTGCGGCGGGCGGGCTTCTCGGCCGGGGGACGGGGCGGCACGGCCATCGATACACCTCCGCGATCGAATGTCGAAGAATGAAGACGCAGCGCCGAACCGCGGAACCGATCCGGCACTTCATCATACGCAAATCCCCGCGCGGAAATGGCGAAAGGGCCGAGGCAATTCCCCATGCGATCCGGCAAACGGATTTGAAGCCCCGCCCGGATTCTGGCATAATCCCAATACCTCCCGCCTCCCGTCCGGTCGAGACCCCCGCATGACCCGCCTGCTTCTCCCGTGCAAGATTCTGCTGTTCGCTGCGCCGCTCGTTTTGGGTGCCTTCACCCTCGGCGGAGTCGACCCGGTGAAGCAGCCGGCGCCTCCACCCGACTTCGCCAAGAACGTCCGGCCGATCCTCGCGAAATACTGCTTGGATTGCCACTCGACGAAGGCGATGAAGGGGAGCCTCGACCTCGAGCGCTTCGCCACGGTCGATCTGGTTCGCAGGGAGATAAAACCCTGGCAGCAGATCATCGAGCAGATCGAAGCGGGGGAGATGCCGCCGAAGGACAAGCCGCAACCGAGTGCGGAGGAGAAGAAGCAATTGCTCGGGTGGATCCGCGGCTTCATGCATGCGGAGGCCAAAGCCCGTGCCGGCGATCCGGGGCACGTCCCGCTGCGCCGGCTCAGCAACGCCGAGTACGACAACACCGTCCGCGACCTGACCGGCGTCGATCTGAAACCGACGCGAGAATTTCCCGCCGACGGCGCCGCGGGGGAAGGGTTCACCAACGCGGCCGAAGCGCTCTCGGACATCTCGCCGGCCCTGCTCACGAAGTACATCAACGCCGCCAAGGAGACCGCCGAGCACGCGGTGCTGCTGCCGGATGGCTTCCGTTTTTCACGGGGTAAGACGCGCCGCGATTGGACGGACGAGAGCATCGCGAAACTCCGGGCGTTCTACGCCGGCTACCCCGCCGAGGGACCGAAGACGGCGCTGCCGATCACGATCGTCACCGACCAGCACAACGACGAAAGCATCGCCCGTCTGAAGCAGCTCTACGCCGCGACCGGCGCCGACGGTCGGTTGTCCGTGGCGCCGTACCTGCTGGCCACCGTGCGCCACCGGGTCGCGCTGTCCGCCGGGAAAGTCCAAGAAGTCGCGGCGAACGAGAAGTTGAACGCGAAGTACCTCGGTATCCTCTGGCAGACACTGAGCGACAAAACCCCGTCGTTCCCGCTCGACTCGATTCGCTCCCGTTGGAAAGGGGCCACCGAGAAAGACGTTCCCGCGCTCGCAGCAGAGATCGCAACCTGGCAAGCTTCGCTCTGGAAGATCGTCCCCATCGGCAGCTACCGGCACGGTGCGTCCCCCCGGCAGATGCCCAACGATCCCCCGGCGAACGAGCTGCGAACGCTGCGCTTCGGGCTGAAACCGACCCCGGGCCAAAGCGAAGTCGTACTGAACCTGAGCGCCCGCGATCTCTTCGGCGAGACCGGGAAAGTCGCATGGCAGGCGCCGCGATTCGAGGGGGCCGGAAAGCCGACGCTGCTGTTGAAGGACTACGCCCAGTTCGGCCCGGCCTTCGACATCGACTACGCGTCGGTCTTCGCGGGGAGTGCCAAGTACTTGAACGCGGTGCAAGAACAAACCCACAACCGCAAGCTCACGACCGATGAACTCGCCAAGAAGTACGAGCTCGACACCGGGCTGTTGAAGCGTTGGATCGACGTGCTCGCCATTGAACCCGTGGGGAAGGCCAAGCCCGAATCCGTCGGCCGCATTGTGCCGTTGGTGAAGCTCGATCTCCTCGACGAGAAGACGACCAAGAACGACGCCAAGCCGATGATCGCGGGTTGGCGGAAGAAGGGCACCGACTTGCCGGTGGTGATTTCGAATTCCTCCGACAAACTCGAACAGACCCCCGGCACCGTGCCGGCGCACGGGGTCGCCGTTCACCCGCTGCCGAAGGAGTTCGTCGCCGTCGTTTGGAAGTCCCCGATCGCGGGAAGCGTCCGCATCGAGGCCCGGATTCAACACGCCCACCCCGCCTGCGGCAACGGCGTGGCTTACTGGCTCGAACACCGCCGGGGCGACAAAGCCGCGATCTTCACCGAGGGGGAACTCGAACTCGGCAAAGACGCCAAGCCCGCCGCGAAGACGTTGAAGCTGGAGAAAGGCGATTCGATTCTATTCGTGGTCGATGCCAAAAACGGCGAGCACACATGCGACCTCACCGAGATCGCGCTGACGCTCACCGAAGTCGAGAAGCCCGGCCGGGTTTGGAACCTCGCGGCCGACATCGCCGACACGATCCAAGCCGGGAATCCGCACGCGGACAAGCACGGTGGCGCCGACACGTGGAGCTTCGTCCGCGGGCCGAGCGGCCAATCGGGGAAGGCCCCGGTGTCGATCATCCCGGCCAGATCGGCGTTGGGCCAATGGCGCGACGCCGCTGCGAACCCGGATCGATTGTCCGATGCGACCAAGCTCGCCGAGGTGGTTCAGAAGCTGTTCACCGGTGCCCGATACACGCTCGAAAAATCCCCGGATCGAATCCTGTTGAACAACTTCCTCACCGGCGATGGGCCGCTATTGAAGGATCTCGACCTTGCGCGCTTCGCCAAGGCCCGACCGAAGGGGTTGGAATACACCTTGGGGGCGGAACGCTTCACGGCCGAGGGGAATCTCGCCGGGATCTCTGTTCAAATCCGCTTGCCCGCGGCGCTGTTCCGCGAGCGCACATTCGTCGTCGAGGGCAAATTCGAAAGCCCCGGCGACCGCGCCGTGCAGTTCCAACTCAACGACCAGTCGGCCGTGGTTGCCAAGGGGAAGGGCCACACGAAACTGCTCGCGGGCCACGCCGAGTTCCGGCGGGTCTTCCCGCTCTTTCTCTGTTTCCCCGCGGTGGTGCCGGTCGATGAAGTCGTCAGTCTGAAGATGTTCCACCGCGAAGACGAGCCGCTCGCAAGGTTGTTCCTCGACGCGGAGCAGAAGGCCCGACTCGACAAACTCTGGCTCGAGCACACCTTCATCAGCAAGCAACCGACGGCCGAGAACGACTACCTCCCGCAGTTCATCGGCTTCGTCACGCAGGATCAACCGAAAGAATTGCTGGCGTACTACGAGGGGATGCGGCCGCTGTTCAAAAAGCAGGCCGACGACTTCGAGAAGAGTTTGGAGGCGGCGATCCCCGCGCAGCTCGACGCGCTGATGGAGTTCGCAGCGCGGGCCTACCGCCGACCACTCGCCGAT
>JANOSQ010001002.1:0-4706 GCA_031415915.1 Fimbriiglobus sp.
CGTTGGGGCGTATTGGTTCTACCAGAATTCGGAAATGATTCCACGGGGGGGTGGGGCACTCCCCGCTGGAATCATTTCCGAGTCGGTTGGCCACTCCCGGGCGCATAGCCCCAACGGGACGCGGTGTGACCCAGAGAATTCGGTCGCACCCAGCCGTCATCACGGGCAGTCTACCACCCGCATCCCCGTTTGCCTATCGTCGCCGCATCCGTAAAACAACCCCCGAAACACGTCGTCGGTCGCTAGCGCCGCGCGATGGTCACCCCTCTTTTTCAGCGAGATTCTGTTCGATGAGCACCCAGCACGTTTACTTCTTCGGCGGCAGCACGGCGGACGGCGACGGCAAGATGAAAGAGCTCCTCGGCGGCAAAGGCGCCAACCTCGCCGAGATGTGCAAGATCGGCATCCCCGTCCCCCCCGGCTTCACCATCACCACGGAAGTCTGCGCGGCCTACTACGACCAGGGCAAGAAGATCCCCGAAGCCGCCGTGCCCGAAATCGACGCGGCCATGAAGAAGGTCGAAGCCACCTTCGGCAAGAAGTTCGGCGACAACGTCGATCCGCTGCTCGTCTCCGTTCGCTCCGGTGCGGCGCTCTCGATGCCGGGGATGATGAACACCATCCTGAACCTCGGCTTGTCCGACGCCAGCGTCGAAGGGCTGGCCAAGCTCACCGGCAACCCGCGCTTCGCCTACGACAGCTACCGCCGGCTCATCGACATGTTCGGCAGCACCGCCATGGGCTGCGAACACGAAGCCTTCGAGCACGAAATCAAGTCCATGAAGGCCGAGAAGAAGGTTCAACTCGACACGCAGCTCACGGCGGACGACCTCAAGGAACTCGTGAAGCGTTACAAGACGGTCTACAAGAAGCACGTCGGCGCCGACTTCCCGCAGGATCCGAAACAGCAACTGATGTTGTCGATCAACGCCGTATTCAACTCGTGGAACGGCAACAAAGCCATCGAGTACCGTCGCATCGAGCGGATCACCGGTCTCAAAGGCACCGCGGTCAATGTGCAGGCGATGGTCTTCGGCAACATGGGCGAAGGCTCCGGGACCGGCGTGGCCTTCACCCGCGACCCGAACACCGGCGAGAACGTCTTCTACGGCGATTACCTCATCAACGCCCAAGGCGAAGACGTCGTCGCCGGCATCCGCACCCCGGAGCCGATCGCCAAGCTGAACGAAGAGATGCCGCGGGTCTACAAGCAGTTGATGGAGATCCGGGAGAAGCTCGAACAGCACTACAAGGAAATGCAGGACATCGAGTTCACCGTGCAAGACGGCACGCTGTACATGCTGCAAACGCGTTCCGGCAAGCGGACCGGCACCGCCGCGGTGCGGATCGCCGTGGAGTTCGCGAAAGAAGGGAAGATCAGCGAGAAGGACGCCGTGAAGCGCGTGCCGCCCGATTCGCTCGATCACCTCCTGCAGCCGCAGCTCGACCCCAAGTCGAAGGTCAAACCCGTCGCCCGGGGCATCGCGGCCAGCCCCGGCGGGGCCTCGGGAATGGTGATCCTCTCGGCCGATGCGGCCGTCGCACACGCCGCGAAATTCCCCAAGGATCCGATTCTGCTGGTCCGCGAAGAAACCAGCCCGGAAGATGTCGCCGGTATGCACTTGGCCAAGGGCATCCTCACCCGGACCGGGGGCAAGGCTTCCCACGCGGCCGTAGTGGCCCGGGGTTGGGGCAAGCCGTGCGTGGTCGGTTGCGAAGCGATCAAGATCGACGAGAAGGCCGGCACGGTCACCATCAAGGATCAAGTCATCAAGGCCGGCGAGTTCCTCACGATCAACGGCACCACCGGCGACGTGATGATCGGCAAGGTCGAGACCATCGCCCCGACCATGACCGGCGACTTCGCCACGCTGATGACTTGGGCGGATCGCAGCCGCAAGCTGAAGATTCGAACCAACGCCGACAGCCCGGCCGACGCGACGAAGGCGCGCGAGTTCGGGGCCGAAGGCATCGGGCTGTGCCGGACCGAGCACATGTTCTTCACCGGGGCCGACGAAGCCGAGAAGAAGGCCCGCATCTCGTCGATCCGCGAAGTGATCTTGGCTTCGGATGTCGCCGGTCGCGAAGTCGGCTTGAACAAGGTTCTCGTGTTCCAGAAGAAGGATTTCGTCGGGCTATTCGCCGCGATGGACGGCCTGCCCGTCACCATCCGGCTCCTCGACCCACCGCTGCACGAGTTTCTCCCCAAAGAGGACAAAGTGCAGGAAATGGCCGACGAGATGGGCGTGCCGCTCGAGCAGATCGAGGAGCGCATCAAGGCTCTGCACGAATACAACCCGATGATGGGCTTCCGCGGTTGCCGTCTGCCGATCGTCTATCCCGAAATCGGCGACATGCAGGTGCGGGCCATCATCGAGGCCGCCATCGAGGTCAAGAAGCTCGGCAAGAGCGTGCTGCCCGAAATCATGATCCCGCTGATCGGCACCGTCGAGGAACTCGTGATCCTCAAGACGCGCGCCATTCGGGTGGCCGAAGAGACGATGGCGAAGGCCGGCAGCAAGGTCGAATACCTCGTCGGGACCATGATCGAACTGCCGCGGGCCTGCTTGGTCGCGGACACGATCGCCCCCGAAGCCCAGTTCTTCTCTTTCGGCACCAACGATCTAACGCAAATGACGTTCGGCTTCAGCCGGGACGACATCAACGGCTTCATGCCGACCTACCTCGCCGAAAAGATCCTGCCGATCGATCCGTTCCAATCGCTCGACGTCAAGGGGGTCGGCCAACTGATCCGCTTGGCCATCGAGAAGGGCCGGGCCGCCCGGAAGGCGTCCGCCAACGAACATCTGAAGATCGGCATCTGCGGCGAGCACGGCGGCGATCCGGATTCGGTCTTCTTCTGCCACGAAGTCGGCATGGACTACGTCAGCTGCAGCCCGTACCGCGTCCCGATCGCCCGATTGGCCGCGGCGCAAGCGGCACTCGGGGAGAAGGCCGCGGGGAACAAGTAAGCGGATGGAGTGCTATACTGGCCCGGAAGCAATTCCGGGCTTTTTCTGTTCGTGGGAAGACGACCATGGCGACCGCCACACGCCCCGATCCCTATGCGGTGCCCCACCCGGCCCTCGTCGAGCGGGGCTTCTTTCGCTTGTCGGTCGCGGACTACCACGACCTCGGCGAGCGCGGCATCCTGACTCCCGACGATCGCGTGGAACTCATCGAGGGATACTTGGTTCTAAAGCCGATGCAAAACACCCCCCACGCGACGACGGTGGATCGACTCACCGAACTCTTCGTGCTCAATTTGCAGAACCGACCTTGGCGGGCCCGGTTTCAACTCCCGGTGGGCATCGGGACTAGCGAACCCGAGCCCGACGCGGCCGTCGTGCGAGGGAATGCTCGGACGTTCGCTCAGAGGCATCCGCAACCGACGGAAATCGCACTCGTGATCGAAGTTTCCGATTCCACGCTCCGGGGCGACCGCGAAGTCAAAGGCCCCATCTACGCCCGCGCCGGCATTCCGATCTATTGGATCGTCAACCTCCCCGATGCCATGGTCGAAGTTTACACGCTGCCGAGCGGGCCGGGCGACGATCCCAAATACGCCGGACGACGAGACTTCACCGCCGCCGACGATCTCCCGCTGACCCTCGATGGCCAACTCGTCGCGACGATCCCCGTCGCGGAACTGCTGCCCTGACCCCGCGGAACGAGTATGCGATTCGCCGTACCCGATCTCGACGCGACCGTGGCTCTGGGGAAGTCCCTGGGGCCGCTGTTGTTTCCGGGGGCGGTCGTCGCGCTCATCGGGCCGCTGGGTGCGGGGAAGACCACGTTCGTCCGCGCCATCGCCGAGGGCATGGGGATCAAGAACCTCGCCGTCGTCAACTCGCCCACGTTTACGCTGATCCACGAATACCCGGCGCGGTTGCCGATCTACCACTTCGACGCCTACCGCTTGGCGACCGCCGAGCAATTCGAAGGTTTGGGCATTCAAGAATACTTCGCGGGCGATGGGGTGTGTTTGGTCGAGTGGGCCGATAAGTTTTTGGATGCGCTGCCGGCGGAGCGGTTGGAGATACGGATGGAACAAGTGAGCGAGACGGAGCGGACGTGGGAAGTGATTGGAATCGGGCGGCGCTACGAGGAGTTGGTGGGGGGGTGGGTTGGGTTAGCCCGATGCGCCAGCGAGGGTCTTGACTCCCTCGCTGGCTCGTCGGGCTAACGCAATTATCAGATCCCCGCCGCTTTCCGTAGCGCTTCGGCCTTGTCCGTTTTCTCCCAGGTGAAGTCGGCGTTCTCCCGGCCGAAGTGTCCGTGGCGGGCGGTCTCGCGGTAGATCGGCCGGCGGAGGTTCAACCCCTCGATGATGCCCTTCGGGGTCAGCAAGAAGTTTGACCGAATCAGTTCGACGAGCTTCTCTTCGGTGACGCCGGGGGCGACCGTCCCTTCTGTGTTCACCCACACATTCAGCGGGTCGGGGTAGCCGATGGCGTAGCTCAGTTGCACTTCGCAGCGCTTGGCCAACTTCGCGGCGACGATGTTCTTGGCGATGTACCGGCACAGATAGGCCGCACTGCGGTCCACTTTCGTCGGGTCTTTGCCGCTGAACGCCCCGCCGCCGTGGCGACCGCGACCGCCGTAGGTATCGACGATGATCTTGCGCCCGGTCAGACCCGCGTCACCCATCGGCCCACCCACCACAAAACGCCCGGTGGGATTGACCAGATAACGCGTCTCCGCGG
>JANOSQ010001003.1:0-2665 GCA_031415915.1 Fimbriiglobus sp.
CAGCGCGAGCTGCGTTCCGTTGGGCGATTCCAATCTCACCTCCAAGTCGGAGTTCGAACCGCCCGTCAGCGAGGTGATGTTCAGCGCGACCGCGATCGACTTCGGCCGCAGAGTCGCATCGGAGAGCGTCCGCGGATTGACCACCAGCGTGGACACCGTGTAGATGGGGGAGTTGTCGGTCACGGCCACGGCGACCGCGGTGCCGAAGTCCTGCCTCCAAGCGTAGTCGTTGGTGCTGAGGAAAACGCCCCTGCTGTAACCGGGGTAGGCGAAGAAGCTGCGGAGTTCCGTGGGGCCTCCCGCGATCTGCCAGACCTTCACGTGCGCTCCGCCAGCACCGGGGCTATCGCCGGTGGAGGTCAGCACTTCGACCCGGCCGTCGCCATCCACATCGGCGGCGCCGAGCCGCACTTCGCCGTTGAAGCCGCCGAAGGCTTCGAATTGGAATTTCGGCGCGGTCAGGTTGTTCAAGTCGAAGACCGACACGAGCGACGTGCCGCTGTTCTTCGAGACGAACAGTTCGTCTTGGCCGTCGCCGTCGGTGTCGCCGCCGGCGACCGAGACGCCGCCCTTGTAGCCCGCGTACGGGAAGACCTGCGCGGCCGGGGCCACGAACGTGAGATCCGGGATCTGCCCGAGGGTGAAGGCGTTCGCGTACAAGCGCACGTCGGACTGGCTGACGCCGGCGCCCGACCCGGTGACGAGGTAGGTGGTCGCCCCGGCCCGCAGCGTGGTGATGCGGATTTCACCGGCGAAGTCGGTGTACGAGTAGAACGAGCTGCGCAGTTCCGGGGTGCTGGCGAGGAAGCCACCGGCGCCGTCGTGAAAATTGAAGACCTTGATGTGGCCGCGCGCGCCGGCCCCGGCGGAGACGACCAACTCGTCGAAGCCGTCGCCGTTGAAGTCCGCCGCGGCGACGAAGACGCCGCCCGCGAAACCGGGGGTCTGCGACGCCCCGGCTTCGTTGGAGAAGGCGAAGAAGCTGGCCAGTTCGACCGCGGTCCCGAGGAACAAGGAACTGTAACCGTCGAAGATGCGAACCTGCGAGCCGCTCGTGCGGCCGGCGCCTTGGGCCGCGATGATGTCGTCGAAGCCGTCGCCGTTGACATCGCCGCCGGCGACGCGGACGGCCCCGGGGAAGCCGGGGAAAGCGCCGATGTCGCCCGGCGGCGTGAGGAATGTGGACGACCCCCCGGCCACGGTGGAGGCGTCGTAGGTGCGGACGTTCGGTTCGGCCGGGGCGGTCACCCCGCCGACGCCCGTGAGAAAGAAGCCGGCCGGGGTCAACCGGTCTTCGAGGGGTTCGACGTTCAAGCGCATGAAGCGGACTCCGAAAAGCTGAGACAGCCGCGATGATGTTCCGAGCGGCGCCCCGATGCAATAGGGAAAGCCGGGGATTTGGGCGAGCCGCGGGCGTGGCGTCGCGATCCCCGCTCACCGGAAATGAAAGAATCGGCCGCGAGGGCCCGCGAAATTCCCCGAAGGATTTCCCCCGCGGCCGACAATACTCCTGCCATGACCCCACCCGTCGGATCGGATGCCGAGGCCGCGATCGTCCGAGCCGCCGCCCTTGGCGATGCCGCGGCGTGGCGATGCCTGATCGAGGGCCACGCCGAACGGGTGGCGGGTTACGTCCGTTGGCGCTGCGCGGGACTGCCCGACTTGGCCGCCGACGCGATTCAACGAACGTGGCTGGAAGCGGCCCGAAACCTCGCCCGGTTCGACCCGGCGCGCGGGAGCTTCTCCGATTGGGTCGGCGGCATCGTCCGGCGGGTCATCCTCGCCGAGATCCGCAACTGGCGTCGGCATCGCCATCGGAGTTTGGAAGGCTTGCCCGAACCGGGGCAATCGGCGGCGGAGCCGACGGGGGACGCCGAACGCGTCGTCCGCGTGCTGGCGGAACTCCCGGACGAGTACGAAGCGGTTCTGCGGGCCAAGTACTTGGACGGGTGCAGCGTGCGGGAGATCGCGGCGGCGAGCGGCCAAAGCGACAAGGCCATCGAGTCGCGGTTGACGCGGGCACGGGAGGCGTTTCGAACCGCTTACTCGAAACGGGAAGGAGTCGAATCGTGAACACCGAAGACGACTGGGAACAGTGGCTGGCCCCGCGACACCCCTCGGGGAGTGAACCGACGGCCGCGGAACTGTTCGCCCGCACCCGACCGATCCTGCGTCGCCGTGTGCTACTCCGCTGGTTGAGCCGAGGTGTGCTCGTGCTGACCCTGCTCGCGGTCGGGTACGGTGCCGGGTTCCTCACGGCCCCGGCTAAAACCGTGGTCGTCGAAGTCCCGGCCCCGGTGGTCGCGATCCCCGAAGTTCCTCCGCTGACGGTGCCGGTTCCCCCCGCGCCGGTGCTGCCGGAGCCGAGTGCCACTCAGCTCGAACTGCAAGCCGAGCTGAGCGACGTCCCGGCCGAGACCGCGGCGCTCTACCGCCAAGCGGGCGACAAGTATTTGACCGTCGAACGCGACTACCCCCGGGCGACGCGGTGTTACCGGCAGCATTTGCAAGCCTTGGATCAGAAGAGTCCCCAACTGGATGCGAACGACACGTGGTTGCTCGCGTCGCTGAAACCCCAACCGCGCTAGTGGAGCGTTGCAACTGATTTGTTAGCCGGACGCGCCAGCGACGGAGTTCAATCGTGCATGGCGGAATGCGATTCTCA
>JANOSQ010001004.1:0-1839 GCA_031415915.1 Fimbriiglobus sp.
ACGAGCGCGAAATGATCACCGAAGTGACGGGCGATATCCTTCTGAGCACCTCCCAGGCGATCGCCCATGGCGTCGCACCGGGCGACCACTTCGACCGGGGGTTGGCCCTCGCGTTGCGGCAGCAGTACCCCGCGATGGCCAAGGATTTCCGCCATTACATCAATCAGTGCCACCCGAAGCCCGGCGAGTTGTGGGAGTGGGGCGGCGTCGGCGGCGTCCGCATCTTTTGCCTGATGACGCAAGTCGACGAGACGGGTCACGGCGGCAAGCCCGGCCCGGCCACCGAAGCGACCGTGAACCACTGCCTGCGCCGGCTGCGGCACGAACTCGACAAGGGCCACATCCGGAGCTTGGCCCTGCCGAAGCTGGCGACCGGTGTGGGCGGATTGCAGTGGTCCCACGTGTTGCCGTTGATCCAAAACCATCTCGGCGACTCCGCCGTGCCCATCGCCCTTTACTCGCATTACGAGAGGGGGACCGCGGCGGTCGAGCCGCGCCCCGAGTTCCACTCGAACGGGAGAGAATCATGAACGCCATGCGAATCATCTTGGCCGTATCGACTGCGCTCTTGCTCATCGCGCTCACCAGCCGCACGGCGGCCCTGCCGCCCGATGCCCCCGCGCCGCCCAAGGTGGGCATCGATCCGAAGACCCCGGACGAGGACCGGCTCAAATTGCCAACCCGCAAGGAATTGATGGCCCTGAAGCTCAAGAACACCCAAGCGATCCTCGAAGGCATCGCCCTCAACGACTTCGACAAGATCCAGACCGCCTCCAAGGAACTCGTGGCCACCAGCCGCGCCGCCGACTTCTTGAACGCTTACAAGGGCACGGAGTACCAGTTCCACATCCAGACCTTCCGGCGACCCGCGGAGGCCATCGCCAAGAAGGCCAAGGAGAAAAACATCGACGGGGTCATGGTGGCCTACAACGACCTGACGCTATCGTGCCTGAAGTGCCACCAAGCGATGCGGGACAAAACCTTCGAGATCGATTTCCAACGCGATGACGGCCTCCGCAAGGATCGGTGATCCGATGTGCCGTTTGCTCACTCGGTTGTCGCCGTCGCGCAATCGATCCGCGAAATCACCGAAGCGACAGAGCATTCACGCAGGAAGGCCAGCGTCTTGATAGCCTGCATCAGGCGGTGTTCGGCTCGACCCAAGCTCTTCTCCACACTCGCCCGCTCGGGGCTTTGGAAAGGCGTCTGGCACGCCCGAACATCGAGCGCCGCGACGGCGAGCCAATTGTGGACGATGCGGGTGATCGCGAGCTTTTCGAGCATGTTGGCGCGCTGGCGAAGCCCAATTCGTCTTGCAGCATCGCCACCCGGGCGTTGGTCGTTCGGGCAACGACCGAATCGCTCCCTGCGACTTGGGTGACGAGCCAGCACCGGGCCGCGTACATCGGGTTCCCCCAAAGCTTGATGTACTTCGGATCGGTGAGGTAGGGCTTGGCCTTCTCGAGCACTGCCGCGTCACCTTTCGCGGCCGCTTGGAGCGTAGCCCGGTCGGCTTCCGGCAGGCCCCCGAAATTCGGTTCCATGTGGGGTGCTCGCCGATGTTGGGACTGCTCTAGCAGGGTGTTGAAAAACTCCCGGGTGCCACCTTCCTTGGATCGCGCTATCCTCGGCGCATCTTCCCGGGGGATGTGCCATGCGGGGTCGGACCGACGAGCAGCCGGCGTTGTTTCACACGTTCCACGTCGCTCACGGCCGAATTCGCCAAAGTCTACAGCCGGACGGGTCGGCCGAGCGTGCCGCCGGAACGCCTGCTCAAAGCCCAGTTGCTCCTGTCCCTGTACTCCATCCGCAGCGAACGCCAGCTCTGCGAGCGGATCG
>JANOSQ010001005.1:0-2136 GCA_031415915.1 Fimbriiglobus sp.
GTTTCCTCCCGCCATCCAATGCGTTCGGCCACCGCGGGAAGTCGAAAACCGTTCGCGGAGCGAACGGCGACACTCTCCCGAGCATGACCGAGTGCCAGAAAACTTTGCCGCACCCTTGGGGAGGGGTGACACCGAAATGACGACCCCGTTTCACTTTTTGGCCAGCAACCCCGCGCGATCTCGCATCAGTTTCGCGGAATCGGCTTCGCCGAGTACGAACACGTCCGCGCGGCCCGGCTCGTTCACTTTGGCGTAGAATTGCTTGCCGTTGCTGCCGCCGACCTCCGCGCCGATCTGGAGCGATTTGGTCACCGCCCCTTCTTGCATCCCGAGCACGATCACGCGCTTCGGTTCTTTGAGGCCGAACAGTTCCAAGTTCGCGTCCTTGTCGGCGACGTAGCGTTCGGCCTTCAACTGGGCCAGAGCCGCGAGCATCTCGGTGACCTTGATCGCATCGAACGCGTCGGCCGGCTTTTCCTGGTCGGCCCACGTCGGCCCCACTTTCCGCAGCACCATGTTCGCTTTGCCGTCGCTGATGGCGATCACGTTGACCTGCGACGCATCGACGCCGGTCCAGACCGCCCGCTTGCGGAACTCGCCGAGCAGTTTCACGGTGAGGCCGACATCGAGAAGACCGACGAGTTCGCCTTTCTCCACCATCGCGTGGGCGCGGGCTCCGTCTTTCTCGTTCGATCCGACGAGCACGCTCAGCACGTCCTTGTCGTTCAATTGGAACTTCACCTTGACCCGCGGGTCGTCCAACCCGAAGGGTTTGAGGTCGGCCGGTTTCTCGGCGACGAGCTCATCGGCGCGGAACTTGGCCACGGCGTTGACGAGTTCGTCGAGGTCGGTTTGCTCCGCGTCGGCCGCGATCGGCGCGGTCATCTTCCAGGTGCCATCGACCTTGGCGAAGGTCGCCTTGCGATCCCCGCGCTCGATCACGACTTTGTCCGCATCGACGAACTTGGCCGTGTTCAGCGTGTGCTCTTTGAACTTGATCGGCTCGCCGAGGAGCTTGTTGATGACCGCACCGGATACGACCTTGACGATCGGTTCGTTGGCATCGGCGAGTTGCACGAAGCGATCTCCCGCCGGTTTCGCATCCTCGACCGGCTTGCCGATTTTCAGCGCGAAAGCGAACGGCTTCGATCCCGGCGTCGTGCCGTCCGTGACCGTGAGCACCACCTCGGCGACCGGGGCATCGAGGCCGTAAGGCTTCAGATCCTTGGCGCCGATGGCCACGACTTTCGTGGCCCGCAAGCGACCGAGCGCATCGGCGAGTTCTTCGACGGTCAGCGGGTCGGCCGCGAATTTCACCGGCTTCTGCGCTTCCCACTTGTCCGCGACCTTGGTCAGCTCGAAGGCGTCCGCGCCCTTTTTGCGGACGATGCCGGTGAGCTTACTCGGGTCGAAAGCGAGCAAACCCCGGTCGGCGAGTTCGAGTTTGCCCCGGGCCAGCGCGGCCGTGGTTGCCCCGCTGACGACGCCGACGGCCTGATCGTCGCCGATGCGGATGTAGCGCTCGCCCGTCGGTTCTTCCTTGCCGAGCTTCAACACCACCGGCTGCGGCTTCTCGGTTGTGGTCAGCGTGAAGGTGTAGCCCGGTTTGTCGAGTCCGAAATCGGCCCACTTGATGTTGGGCCCGTAAGCGGCGAGGCGGAGTATGGGCGGGTTGCTGGCGTTGAAGACCAAGTTCGACACGAGGACTTTATCGAGCGGGAACGCGGCCCCTTCCGGCTTCCAATCTTGCTTGTCGGCCCCGAGGAGCGTCAGGCTCGCCTCAGGTGTCGGCCCCGCGATTTGCACTCTGGTCACCTTGGTGGGGTCGAGCGAGAGCAGGTTGCGATCGAGCCAGCCGAGTGCCGGTTTGTCCGCGATTTTGAGCGCGGCATCGGCGATGACGAACACGGCGGTGTTCGGCCCGCCGACGAGCTTCGCATACCGCGAGTTCGCTTCGTCCGCGACCGCGTTGCCGATTTGCAGCATCCGCGCGACGGGCGCTTCTTCGGGCGGCGTCGTTTTCGAATCGGGCTTCGGCTCGCGGATGGTCACACCCACCGACAACGCCGGTTTGTCAAAACCGTGCTTCGGTTCCGGGGCTAGCGCGTCGTACCGCATCGCTTGCAACTTGCTGAA
>JANOSQ010001006.1:0-3733 GCA_031415915.1 Fimbriiglobus sp.
TCCACCATGCGGAGCTTCGCGTCCGGCTCGTCGGGTGGTTTTCGGAACCACACGGTTCAATAGCGCCAGATCAAATCGAACGTGAAGCGGTACTGGAAGATGTCCCGCGTGCCGACCAGCGGGAGTTCGAAGGCCCCGCCGAGTTGCCAGTTGTCGGTCAGCTTCACGCGGGCACCGGCGGCCATCGTCAGCAGACCCGTCCCGGCGCGTTGGGAGCCGAAGTTTGCCAAGTCGCGACCTTCGACGCCGAGGTTCGTCGCGCTGCCGTCGGTGGTGTAGCGGATCCAGTTCATTTCGATGAGCGGGAAGAATCGCCCCTTGTTGCCGATGTCGAAATCGAGGTGGCCGCTGAGGTAGAAGTAGTCGCTGCGCACCTTGTTCGTGGAGAACGAGTAGCCGCTGGACGCCAGCCCGTTGAACGTCCCGAGTTGGGTCTCCCAGAGCCGGCGACCGGCCGAGAGGTACGGCACGATCGAGAGCCGGCCGGTGTCTTGGAACGCCTTGCTCGACCCGGACGGGATCTGGAACGTTCCCCCGACGGTCAGCAGCGTCTTCGTTTCCGGATCGCGGTAGAAGACGTACTTCGGCCCGAGGTGGATTTCCGAGAAGCCCGAACTGTCTTCGAGCGGCGAGGCGGCACCGGGGTTGAAACCGGTGAAGCCGAACTTGCTCAAGACGAGCGAGAAGCGCTCGGTGATGGCCAATCGGCCTTGCACGCCGACGAACCAAGCGTTGCCGCCCTGGAACAGGCCGGCTCCACCGGGCAGTCGCTGGTAGATGAAGATCGGCCGGACTTCGGTGATGGAACGCGGGTCTTCGAAGAGGAACGGGTTCGTCACCGGCGAGACGAAATTGTCGAACTCGCAATCGCTTTTGAAAAGCTTGCGGTCGCGGTCGAAGAAGCCGCCGGACTTGCCGCCGAGCATGTCTTCGATGCGTTCGCCGAATTGATCGGAGCGATGCTTCCGCGGTTCGTCGTCCCCGCTCGATTTCCGCTTCCGCATACTGTCGGTGAGGTACTCGAAGGCATCGTCGGACGATTGCGCGCGGGAGCGCTTCGGTTCGGGGAAATCGATGGCTTCCCGGCGGGCGGAATTGAAGTCTGAAACCCGGACGATCCCGGCCTCGCCGACGGGCGCGAGCCGCGCGGCCGGCTCCGCCTTCACTCGTTCCGAAGTGGTGGGAAGATCGCGGGAGTGCACGGAGTACGGCAGCACGGGCGCGAGCAAAAGCGCCGCGGGGTCGGCACCGACGGGGGCGACCGGAGAGTCGGATTGCGCCGCCGCGCGGAACTCCAACCCAGCCGCGAGGGCTGCGGTGAGCATCAGCACGCGGCGCGTCCGAGCCAGCATCGGTCATCCTCCGTGACTGGGGCGGAACTGCGGCAGCCTGTTCCACCCGCCGACCCCGCGCATCCCGCACGGGGCGCGATCCCGGACCCAGGGTCCGAATCGCTCCGTACTGCATCATCGACCTTGCGGGTTGGCGAAGATGAATCGGCGTCGGCCGAGACAGAAGGATGGAACGGAATCGCTTCCGCACAATCGCTACAGCTTATTGTCCGGCTCGACTGGCATGCCAGCGCTGGCATTTGAAAGCAGGAATTCCCGAACGGCGCGGCGTGGGCTCGGGAATTCTTGTCGTCGTGCAAGTACCAGAATCGATTGGGGCTCCCGGGATACGCATTTCCCCGTGACTTCTCCATCGCCGTGCGTCATAATATTCGGGTCTCTCCCGCCGGGTTTGCTCGTCTGCCCTCCGATTGGTGCTCCCTATGCGTCTGGCCCTCCTCGTCGCGTTGCTCCTCGGGTCGCCGTTCGCCACCGCCGCGGAACAGGACTACACCCATTTCGAAAACAAGATTCGCCCGGTGTTCGTCGAGCAGTGCCAGAGCTGCCACAGCGACGCCGCGGCCAAAGCGGGCAAGCTGAAGGGGAACCTCCGACTCGATTCCAAGGCCGGGCTTCTGAAGGGCGGCGATAGTGGCGCCGTCATCGTCGCGGGCAAACCGGGCGAGAGCCTGCTGCTGAAGATGCTGAAGAGCGACGGCGACGATCAGATGCCGCCGACGGGCCAGCTCGAGGCGAAGGTGATCGCAGACTTCGAGAAGTGGATCGCCGCCGGAGCGCCCGATCCGCGCACCGGCGCCGAAGCGAGCACAGCAGGAATCGATCTCGCCAAAGGGCGCGAGTTCTGGGCCTTCCGCGCTCCGCAGATTCACAAAGCGCCGGCCTCGACGAACCCTTGGGCCAAGACCGACCTCGACCGATTCGTTCTCGCCAAGCTCGCCGAGAAGGGATTGAAGCCGGTCGGCGCCGCCGACAAACGGACGCTCCTCCGCCGCGTCACGCTCGACCTCACGGGTCTGCCACCGCCGCCCGAGGATGTCGATGCTTTCGAGAAAGATTCCTCGCCGGATGCCTTCACCAAAGTCGTCGAACGGTTGTTGAAGTCGAAAGCCTACGGCGAGCGCTGGGCCCGGATGTGGCTCGATGTCGCGCGCTACGCCGAGGATCAAGCCCACAACTTCGCGAACAAGCCGAAGACGGACGCCTTCCGCTACCGCGACTGGGTCATCGACGCCTTCAACGCCGACATGCCCTACGACCAATTCGCAAAGCTCCAGATCGCCGGCGACCTGATGCCGACCGGAGGGATGGATCCGACGACGAAGCTCGCGGGCCTCGGTTTCTTCGGCTTGGGCGCCGAGTTCTACCGCGACGCCGGGTGCGGACCGAAGGCCGACGCCGACGAACTCGACGACCGCGTCGACACCCTCACCCGCGGGTTCCTCGGCCTCACGGTGGCCTGCGCCCGCTGCCACGATCACAAGTTCGACCCGATCCCGCCGAAGGACTACTACTCGCTCGCTGGCATCTTCAACGGCGCCAAACTCACGAGCGCCCCGCTGGTGTCGCCGGAGATCGCCAAGGCGTTCGCCGACGGGCAGAAGACCGTGAAGGACGCCGACGACAAGATCAAACTGGCGCTGACCGACATCGCCAAGAACGCCGTGGTCGCCGCAACGCCCGATACGGCCAAATACCTCGTCGCGGCTCAGGCGATCCTCGCGGACAAGAAGAAGACCAAGACCCTGCCCGAAGAACTCGCGAAGAAGGAGAAGCTGAATCGCTACTTCCTCGAACGCTGGGTGAAGGCGATCGAAGCATCCACGAATTCCAAGCCGCTGGCCCCGCTCAAAGAGTTCGCCCAAGCGAAGCCCGACCTCGATGGCTTGACCAAGAAGATGACCGATGCGGTGAAGGCGATGCAGGCCGGCAAGCCGACGCCGGATCAGACCGTGTTCGTGAAGGCATTCCTCACCGATCCGGCCGCACCGTTCTTTGTGCCACCCGCCGAGGCGGAGAAGGTGCTGACCGATGACGCGGACAAAACCAAAATCGCGGAACTGCGGACGAAGCTCGACGCGTCGAAGAAAGCCGCCCCGCCCGCCCCGCCGACGGCGCAGGTCGTGAGCGGGCCCGGCACCGCGATGAAAATCCACGTCCGCGGCAACCCGCTGAAGCTCGGCGACCTCGTCCCCAAGGGGTTTCTGCAGGTGATCAGCGCTTCGACATCCGCGAAGGATTATAGTCGCCTCGAACTCGCCGAGTCCATCGGCAGCAAAGCCAACCCGCTGACGGCCCGCGTGATCGTCAACCGCATCTGGCAGGCCCATTTCGGCCGCGGTCTGGTGAGCACGCCGAGCAACTTCGGCAAACTCGGCGGCCCG
>JANOSQ010001007.1:0-6157 GCA_031415915.1 Fimbriiglobus sp.
CACGCCACCGGGCGCAGCAACCGGCAGGCGAATCGGCCTAGCCGGTTGAGCAGGTAATAGTTCAAGATCCCGCTGGTGACCTTGGCCCCGGCTTTCGAGAAGACCCGCGAGGCGGTGAGTTCGTACAGCGGCCCGCCCGCGGACATCAATTGGTTCAGTTGCTCTTCGGTCAACTTCTCCCATTCGTTCAACTGGCCCGCCAAGTACGAGTTGAAGAAGACCCGCCCGAGCAGAACCGCCGTGCCCGTGCGCCCGGCGCGGAGGTTGTAAATTCGGCACAGGTCGGTGAGCATCGCGAAGCCGAAGTAGAGCGAGGCGGCACTGTCGATCAATCCATTCGGGGAGACTGCGGTGGTCAAACCCGATCGCCGTGCCCAGTATTTGACCCGGGCTTCGGCGGCGGAATCCAATTGCGTCTGATAGCCGGTGCGGAAGCGTTCGAACCACTCGGGCGTACTGCTGAACCGCGCGGGGTCTAGCAACTCCGCGCTGACTTTGTTCAGCTCGGTCAAGCTGTCATCGGTGAAGCCGATGCCGAGCAGGTGCTTGTGCTGCTTCTGCGTTTGCAGCGGGAACTCGCGGAGGTAGCGCGACAGCAGATCCCGCGCTTGCGCCGCTTTTGCGTGTGCGAGCCAGCGCAACCGTGTCCGCTGATGCAGTTCTTCGAGACCCGCGATCCGCAGTTGTCGGTTCCGGCGGAGCTTCACGTAGACGATCATCAGCCGCAGCATCGCGAAGAGCACGGCCCCGCCGCATAGAGCCAATCCAGCGTAGCCGGCGTACTGCGCCCACTCGGGTTGCGTCGCGAGGTTCGCCAGGATGCTCAGGGTCTGCGAGTAGAGGAACAGCCCGAGCGCCCCGGCCGAGCCGAGCAGGAACGCCGCTGCGAGCGGATGGGCGAACCAGCCGAACCAACGCAAGGCCGGGTCCGAGGCCATCAGTTCCTCGGCTTCGGCGAGGTCGCGCAGGGCTTGCTGCTCTTCGCCTTCCCGCAGACGCCGGCGGTCGTCGTCCGTGAGCGGGGCGACGTGCGACGGCATCTGCGGTGGCCGGCCGAGGTCGGTCTCGCCGAAGCGCAGCGCCGGTTCCTCGTCCAACGGGAGCAAGAACTCGGGGGTTCGCTCCGGGGCTTGGGCGGGGCGGACGCCGAGCGTCGGCACGCCGATGCGGTCGTCTTCCCATGCGTCGCGGTTCATGTCGGCTGCCTCGGGGCGGGGTGTGCAATGGTATTCGTCCCGGGCGGCACCGCCTTTTGCAACTCGTGGTACGGCATGCCGGCTTCGTACAAGTGGAGGCGTTCGAGGTATTCGGTGCGATCCTCGAAAGGCAGCAGTTCGAGCGCCGCCCGCTGCCATTCGACCGCCGTGGAGTAGCGACCCAGGGCCGCGTTCGCCGCGGCGAACGTGTCGAGGTAGCCCGGTTGAGTGTGCCCCGTGGCTTCGCCGATGCGGTCGGCCAGTTCGAGCGCCCGCTCGGGATCGCGATACCGACTGGTGGTCGTCGCGAGGATCCACGCCAGCAGATTGAGCGCGGGCAAGTGACCCGACTCGAGTTCGAGGACTCGGTCGAAGTGCCCGACCGCGCCGGCGAGATCGCCGAGTTCGTAGTCGATCTGCCCGTTGAGGAACCACGCCCCGGAGCGCCGGGGGTCGAGTTCGACCGCGCGGATCGCATCGGGGCGGGCCAGCCCCGGTAAGCCCGCGTTCAAGCGGGCGTTGGCCCTGGCGAGGTAACCGCGCGGGGCGGTGGGTTCGAGTTCGATCGCCCGGGTGAAGTCGGCGATCGCCCGTTCCGGGTCGAGCAGTTCCACCGCCGCGTGGCCCCGTTGCAGGTGGGCCGCGGCGTCGCCGGGCGAAAGTCCGATCACCCGGGTGAAGTCCTCGACCGCCCGTTCCCAGAGTTTCTGGCGGGCGAAGACCAAGCCCCGATTGAAGTACCCTTCGGGATCGTCGGGCGCCCCCGCGATCACGGCGGTCAGGTCGTCCGACGCTTCGGGGAACAGCCCGAGTTCCGCCGAGGCGATGGCCCGGTGATTCAGCGCGACCGCGTGCTTCGGGTCGCCGCGCAGCACGGCGGTGTAGTCGTCGCGGGCGTTCTGCCACTTCCGCAACTCGAAGTGGAGCCGGGCACGGTGCGGATAGGCTTCGGTCAGTTTCGGGTTCACGCGCAGGGCGGTCGTCAAGTCGAGCAGTGCCGCCCCATGAGCGCCGAGGGCTTCCTGCGAAGCGGCTCGGGCCAAGTAGACGCGGCCTTGGCGCGGGTTGATCTCCAACGCCCGGCCGAAATCGTCGATGGCTTCGGCGTGCTTCCCTTGACCCGTCCGGCACAGACCGCGTTGGAACATCGCACGGCCGGACCGCGGGGCGAGTGCCAGCGCCGCATCGAAGTCGGCGATCGCTTCGTCGTGCTTCGCCAGCTTCAGCAGGGCCACGCCGCGGCCGATGAGCGGGTCGGGGTCGAGCGGCGACAAGCGGATCGCCTCGGTGTAGTCGAAGACCGCATCGACGAACTCGCCGCGCTCGGCGTGCGTCGTCGCCCGGTTGTGCCAGGCGTCCGCGAGTTCGGGGGCGTACCGGATCGCCCCGGTGAAGTCCTCCAGCGCGTGCCCCAACTGGTCGAGGGCGATGTGGGCGTTGCCGCGCGCGAAGTGCAGCGCGGCGTCGTCGGGCGTCAGATCGAGCGCGCCGGTGAACGCTTCCACCGCGCGGGCGTATTCGTCCCGCCGGGCGTAGGTCCGCCCGCGGCGGAGGAGTTCTTGGGCTTGGGCCGTGGGCGTGAGCATGGCGGTGTCACGGTCGCTGGTTCAACGCGGAGTTGCCGCGATAGGGCTTGTCGGCTTCGTACAGGTCGAGCCGACTGCGGTAATCGTCCTCGTGCTCGGGGGCCAACGCGATCGCTTTCTCCATCCACTTCGCCGCGTCCTCGTAGTCGCCGAGTTCGGCGCAGGCCGCCGCGAGGGTGTCGAGGTACCCGGCCTCCTGCCATTCGGTCAGCTCGCAGGCCCGCGTCGCGCACTCCTTGGCCCGCGTGCCGTTGCGGATGTCCGGGTCGGGCGCCGTCGCCCAAATCCACCCGAGCTGGTTGAACGTCCCCGCGCTCTTCGGATCGCGCTTCAGCGCTTCGAGGTGGTCCTGGATCGCCCGGTTGTATTGCTGCTGCTGGTAGTGGATGCCCGCCCGCAGGTTGTACGCCAGTAGGCTGCCGGGGTTCAGCCGGATCGCCTCGTTGTAGTCCGCGAGCGCCCCGGCGATGTCGCCCGAGAACTTGCGGGCCATGCCGCGGATTTCGAAGCCCTTGGGCAAACCCGGCAGCGCGGCGATGACCGCATCGCAATCGGTCAACGCCTCGGCGTAGCGCTTCAGCCCGAGCCGCACCGTGGCCCGCGCGAGCCGGGCCAACACCCGATCCGGGTCGAGCTTCAACGTCTCGGTGAAATCGTCCTCGGCCTCGGCTTCGTTGTCCAGCGCCCGGTGGATCATCCCGCGCGTCTGGCGGGCCGTCGAACTCTCGGGATTGCGATCCACGGCCGAGTCGGCGTCGGCGAGCGCCGAGTCGTAGTCTTCGAGTTCCAGGTGAAGCTCGGCCCGGGCGATCAGGTAGTCGGCCAAGTTCGGCGGATCTTGCTCCATCGCCACGGCGAAGTCGGCGAAGGCTTTCTGCGTCTCGCCGTTGGCCGCGTGGCATTCGCCGCGCAGTCCGTGCAGCGGGGCGAGACCCGGATCGAGATTCAACGCCCGCTCGCAATCGGCGATGGCCGCGGCGAAAGATCGCTGCCGGTACAGCACGCGCGCCCGATCGGCGTACAGCATCGGGTCGTCGGAGCGGATGCGGATGGCTTGGTCGAGGTCGTTCAGCGCGTCGATCCGCTGGCCGAGTTCGAGGTAGGCGAGCGCCCGGAAGCGGTAACCGGCCGCGATGTTCGGCTTCAATCGGATGGCCCGGGTGAAGCATTCGACGGCCTCGGGGAAGTCCCCCGATTGCAGGCTCAGGTGCCCGCGATCGAACAGCGATTGGGCGTCGGCAGTGGTGCGGTCGTTGGCCATCGGTACCGGAATCGGGCCTGGGAATGGAACCTAGCAATTGTAGCACTACCCCGGCGAATGGGAGTCGGGTTTTGCAAAGTCGAAGCGGGCGAGCGTTTCGCCGCGGTTGCGCATCGCTTTGAGGAACCCGCCGACGGGGAGGTCGGTCCAGTGCAGATCCCAGCGATCCAGCGCGGCGCCGACGATTTGGCACGCTTCGTCGTGGGAGACTTTTTCGTTCCGCTCGGCGAACGCCTTCTCGACCTCGCCGCTGTGATCGCCGAACCGGGCCGGGGGCGGATCGGGCAACCAGTTCGTCGTCCGCGGCGCTTCGATTTCGGGTTCATCCCCGATTTCTTCGGGTTCCGCGATGCCGGTCGCCGACGGATCGCGTTCGAATTCCTCTTGGGCTTCGTTGATCGGCCGGCTCCCCGCGACGAATTTGTTGTGGCGCATGCGGGTGCGTTCCAGCTCGAGGATCGAATTCGCCGCGGCCGACGCGACGGTTTCGTTCCGGCTGGAGAGTTGGTTCCGAAGTGCGAGAACCGCTTCGAAGACGACATCGCTCCAGAGCTGCCCGCGCGCCCAGCGGGAGCACCGGTCGCTGCGCAGGCGGGGAGTCGAAATGCGCGCCGATGCGGTTGACCGGTCGAGTGGCGATCATGGTGGAACTCAGTTAAGTTAAACAGTGTACACTATACTATGCGCTGCGATTCGGCGAAGTCAAGGAAAGCGGCGGAGATTTTTTCTCCGGCGGACATTGGGGCCCGTCGGAAATGAAACGCAGCGACGAGCCACCGGGCTTGTCCCGGTGGCGCGAGGAGTGCCATATCCCACCGGGACAGGGGTTGAAACCCCTGGCTACCTTCGGTCGTCCCTTTGGGACCAAAGAGCGAGCCGCTGGCAATCGCAACCGGATCGTCAATATTCTCGGCGACCCCTGCGGGGCCTGGGAAATCAAAAGCCGCTCCGATAACTTGAAGTCCGGCTCTACCCTTTGACGACCGCGCGGTAACGCCGTTCGGCTTCGGCCCAATCGATGTACCCCAAGAACTTCTCGACGTAGTCCGCCTTCTTGTTCTGGTAATCGACGTAAAACGCGTGCTCGTAGGTGTCGATCACCACCAGCGGCTCGGAAAACCAGAGGGGGCCTTGGGCGTGTTCGTCGCTGACGACGTTGTACAGCCGGCCGTTCGCGGGGTGGATGACCAACATCGCCCAGCCCGAGGCCGCTTTGGCACTGGCGACGAAATCGGCGGCCCACTTCTCCATAGAACCGAACCGCTTGCCGATCGCGGTTTTGATCCGCTCCGACGGGGCGACCGCTTCCAATGCGAGGCCGTCGAAGTAGAGTTCGTGGAGGATCACGCTGTTGCCCCGGCTCGACTGGATTTGCTTCAGCCGTTCGAAGGCGGCCGGGTCGATGGCCGTGCCCTTCGCGAAGCTTTCTTCGAAGCGGGCATCGGCCGCGGCGAACGCTTTGAGCGCCCCGCCGTAATGGGCGGTGTGGTGCGGGGCGATTTGCGCCGCGCTCAAAAAGCCGGGGACTTCCTTGTGGCGGAGCGGTTTCGGTTTCCCGGTCGCCAGTCCGCTTTCCGAATGGGGCGACTTGGCGTCGTCGTCGTGCGCCTCGGCGAAGCCGGTCACCAAGAGCGAGCCGGCCGCGGCCCCGGACGAAGCGAAGACGAAGGTGCGGCGGTCCACGGTGATTCTCCGATGGAAGAAAATCCTAGTGCTCGGTCACACAAGTGATTTGGGATGGTTTCTTTCAGAGCCGGACGCGTTAGCGACGTTTACGAGTCGAACGTCGCTAACGCGTCCGGCTCTGACCCCAAAACATCAATGTGACGCAGCACTAGCCGAGGTGCATTCTACCCGCTCCCGCGAGCATTTGCGCGGGGTGAACTCGTCAACTCAGTAGGGTGGCAAAACTTTCTGGCGATCCGTTTTCCGGCCTGAAAGGTCGGTTCTGTCAGCCCAGGTCGGAGACGGCGCAGCCGACGGAGGCCTGGGGTGAGGCAACGAGCAGAACCCCGCCCTGTCTGGGCGGTTAAATACCAATTAACCGGCCCTACAGGCCGTAATTAACATGGAGGTCGTTGTGCCCGGGCCTCCGACGGCTGCGCCGTCTCCGA
>JANOSQ010001008.1:0-2732 GCA_031415915.1 Fimbriiglobus sp.
AGTGCCCGTACCTCGAATCGATGGCGTCGACCGGGGCCGACGTCATCAGCCTCGGGCTTCGCCACGATCTGGCCGCGGCGCAGGCGCAGTATCCGCACCTTGTGTTCCAGGGGAACGTCTCCGAAGAAATCATGCGGACGGGGACGCCGGAACAAGTCGCCGCGGCGACGCGGGCTTGCGTGGAAGCGACCGGGGGCCAACGGCACATCGTGAACCTCAACCACGGCGTCGGCAAAGAAACGCCCCTCGCCAACTTCGAGGCCTACATCCGCGCCGCAAAAGGGGTATGATTCCCCCAGCGGCCCATTCCCTCCCCGTGCTGGTACGACCCGTGCGCCTCTCGCTTTGCTTACTCTGCGTCTTCACCGGGTGGGCCGTCCGCGCCGCCGAACCGGGATCCGCCAAGTCTCTCGAAGAGCAAATGCAAAAGGTGATCGAGGAGAGCACGCCCAACGTGGTCGCCGTCGTCGTAGGCCACGGCAAATACCCCGGTGCCCGGCCCGATCCCAAATTCCCCGGCAAACTCGGCGGCTACATCACGAACGATCCGCCGATGCACCGCTTCGGCCCGTTCCTGCCGCCACCGGCCAACAAGCTCGACCTCAGCAAGTCGGAAAACGTCGCCGACAACACCTTCGGTTCGGGCGTCGTCATCGATGCCAAGCGCGGCTTGGTACTCACCACCCAACACCTGATCGACGGGGCGACGAAGATTTTCGTCCGCCTCTCGAACGGCGAAGGTTCGTACGCCGAGATCCACGCTTCGGATGCCCGCAGCGATCTCGCCGTGTTGAAATTGCTCAAGCCGCCCGCGGTTCTGAGCGAAGCGAAGATCGCCGCGGTTCGACTCGTCGACTCGCCCGACGGGAAGAAGGCCACCTTGAAACGCGGCTCGTGGGTCATCGCCCTCGGGCACCCGCTCGCCTCCGGCTTCCTCGATGGCGCCCCGAGTGCGTCGTGGGGGATCTTGTCCAACATTCGCCGGCGTTCGGGCGTCGCCCCGCAGCGGGAAGAACTGCGCACGAAGCCGTTGCACACCTACGGCAGCCTCCTACAGACCGATGCCCGCCTCACCCTCGGTTCCAGCGGCTCGGTCTTGTTGAACCTCGATGGCGAAGTGGTCGGTTTGGGTTCCGCCGTCGCCGCGGTGCAAGGGTCCGAGGCCAGCGGCGGCTTCGGCATCCCCTTCGACGCCAACTACCGGCGCATCGTGGCCGTGTTGAAGGAAGGCCTCGAAGTCGATTACGGATTCCTCGGGGTGGCCCCGACGTCCTTCCCCGGCGGCGGCGTCCGCGTCAGCAACCTCACCCCCGGTTGCCCGGCCTACGACGCCGGCATCCGCCCCGACGACATCTTGAAAAAGATCGACGGCAACCCGTTGAAGGACACCGACGATCTGCTGCTCTACGTCGGCGCGGCCTTGGCCGGAACCGACGTGACCATCGATTTCCTCCGCGATGACAAGCCGATGAGCGTGAGCGTGAACCTCGCGAAGATGGCGAATCCGCTGGCGTCGATTTCCTCCAACCCCGGCCCCGCGGTCTTCGGGTTGCGGGCGGACTATTCCAGCCTCCGGCTCATCGGGCTGCTCGGCGGCCCGAACGCCCAGCGCTTCATCCCCCCCATCGGCGTCTCGGTGAAAGACTTGGAGACCGGCAGCGTCGCCGAGAAGAAATTCAAAGAAGCCGGCGAAGCCACGGCGGGTTGGATCATCACCCACATCGACGACAACTCGGTGCGATCCCCCGCGGAATTCAACAAAGCCACGGCGGGGAAACTGCGGATCAAGCTCACGCTCGCGGACCCCAACGACCCGGGCAAGACCGTCACCATCCAACTGCCGTGAACCCCACCATGCGCTACGCCATTTGCAACGAAACCTTCGAAGGCTGGGAGCACGCCCGCGTCTGCGACTTCGTCGCCGGGCTGGGGTACACCGGCTTGGAAGTCGCCCCGTTCACTCTGGCGCCACTCATAACCGATGTGAGCAGCGCACGGCGTCGCGAACTCCGGGACACGGCGGAATCTGCGGGATTGCAAATCCTCGGCTTGCACTGGTTGCTCGCCAAGACGACCGGCTTCCAATTGACCAGCCCCGATGCGACCGTGCGCAAGTGGACCTCCGATTACTTGGGTGAACTGGCCACCGCGACCGCCGATCTGGGCGGGGACATCCTCGTACTCGGCTCCCCGGCCCAGCGGAAGATACCGGATGGGCACACCTACGAGCAGGCGGAAGATTTCGCCGTGATGTGCTTGGCCGACGTGCTGCCCACGCTGGAAAGGACCGGGGTGAAGCTCTGCCTCGAACCGCTGACGCCGAAGGAAACGGACTTCATGACCACGGCCGCGGACGCGGTGCGGATCATCGGGCGGCTCGGCCACCCGAACGCGAAATTGCACTTGGACGTGAAGGCGATGGCGGCGGAATCGGAACCGCGTTCGGCGGTGATCGCGGCGAATGTGCAGCACACCTACCACTTCCACGCGAACGACGAAAATCTTCGCGGCCCCGGCTTCGGCGCGGTCGATTTCAAACCGATTCTCAAGGCGTTGCGGGACTCGGACTATCGGGGTTGGGTCTCGGTCGAAGTGTTCGACTACTCGCCCGATCCGGAGACGATCGCCCGCGAGAGCATTCGATATTTGAAGGAATGCGAAGCGGTGTGAGCTGCGGATGTCTTCGTTGGAGTTCAACCTTGAGGTTGTCTTCGTCGGGCGGAGTCTGCGAC
>JANOSQ010001009.1:0-5491 GCA_031415915.1 Fimbriiglobus sp.
GCAACCCGTCAGCTTCGTACGTCAAATCATGCTGACAAACTCTTTCTCCGCTCTTCCGGTTTACTTCGAGAACAAATGGCGAATAGTCACGGATGCGAGCATTGCTGCTTTTTTGCGATTCCCTCCAACTATAGAGGATGAACGTAACCAGCGACTCGGGAAGACACTGGAGGAAGCAAACTTGCTTGAAAGCCATGCGGAGATCGTGAACTCGGACGCAGAAATCGACAAGGACTTTGTCGACAAACTGACCGAACACTCGATTGTCCTCGTTTGTGGAAAGGGTCAGAACGATTGTGAACCGAACCCACCACTCCTAGGAATTTGCACAGCGTTCGACATTCTGTAGCCAGAGTGCGAGGCAGTTGATGCCGGATTTTCTGAGTACGTCAGCAGAATTGGACAGTCGAGTCCTTCGCCGATAAACCTAACGGATTGACTCTCTCGGGGCAGGGATCGCATGGCTAAGTTGCTTGTCACGGGCGGTTGCGGATTCATCGGCAGCAATTTCATCCGCCAGTTGCTCGCCACCGATCCGTCCGTATCGGTCGTGAACTTCGACGCCCTCACCTACGCCGGGAACTTGGCCAACCTCGCGGATGTTGCGGGGAATCCCCGGTACTCGTTCGTCAAAGGCGACATCACGAACCGGGACGATGTCCGGGCCGCGCTGAACTCCGGCATCACCGATGTCATCCACTTCGCCGCCGAGAGCCACGTCGATCGGAGCATCCAAGACTCCGGCCCGTTCGTGCGGACGAATGTCATCGGCACGCAGATCCTGCTCGACGCCGTGCGCGAGTTCAAAGTGTCCAAGTTCGTCCACGTGTCCACCGACGAAGTCTACGGCAGCCTCGGGCCGACGGGGGCGTTCCTCGAAACGACGCCGCTCGATCCGAGTAGCCCCTACAGCGCCAGCAAAGCGGGGTCGGACATGCTGGTGAAGGCGTACCAGCACACCTTCGGCATGCACGCCGTCATCACGCGTTGCAGCAATAATTACGGCCCGTACCAGATCCCCTAGAAGCTGATACCGCTCTTCGTCACGAACTTGTTGAACGATCAACAAGTGCCCGTCTACGGCGATGGCATGCAGATCCGCGATTGGATTCACGTGCTCGACCACTGCAGCGGGGTCGAAGCCGCGTGGCGACGCGGCCGCTCCGGCGAGGTCTACAATTTCGGTGGTCGCTGTGAGAAGGCGAACCTTCACCTCACGCTGTTGCTGCTCGAACTACTCGGCAAGCCGAAGACGCTCATCAAGTACGTGGCCGACCGCCTCGGCCACGACCGCCGCTACGCCATCGACTGCACCAAAGCCGAAACCGAACTCGGCTGGTCGCCGAAGATCGGCTTCGAGCAGGGGTTGCAAGGGACGATCGACTGGTACAAAGCCAACGCCGAATGGGTGGCGAACATCAAGAACAAAGATTACCTGAGCTATTACGAAAAGCAGTACGGAACCATCGCCGCGAGCCCCGCGAGCGTTTGAACGAAGGAGCATCTATGATTCGCGGAGTGATTCTCGCCGGCGGCAAAGGCACGCGGATGGGCGAGCTGACGAAAGTCACCAACAAGCACCTGCTGCCCGTCGGGCCCTACCCGATGGTCTACCACCCGCTGAAAAAGCTCACGGGGGCGGGCCTCACCGACATCCTTCTGGTGTCGGGCACCGAGCACATGGGCGACTTCGTCGAGTTGCTCGGTTCGGGCAAGGACCACGGTTGCCGGTTGACCTACCGCGTCCAAGACGAAGCCGGCGGCATCGCCCAAGCCCTCGGGCTGGCGGAACTCTTCTGCACCGATAGCCGCTCGTGCGTCCTCTTGGGAGACAACATCTTCCAAGCCAGTTTGAAGCCGATGCTGGAAGCGGCCGCGGCGAAGCCCGATTGGGCGTGGATCGGTTTGAAGGAAGTCCACGATCCGGGCCGCTACGGCGTGGCGGAGTTGGACGGCGACCGCGTCATCGGTATCGAAGAGAAGCCGGCGGCGCCGAAGTCGAACCTCGCGGTCGTCGGCATCTACATTTACCCGCCGGATGTGTTCACGTTAATCAAGACGCTCAAACCATCGCGCCGGGGCGAACTCGAAATCACCGACGTGAACAACTTCTATCTCAAGGAAGGCCGCATGGGCTACAGCACCCTCGACGGCTACTGGACCGACGCCGGGACGCTCGATTCGCTCGATGTGGCCAACGATTTGGTGAGGAAGGTGGCGCCGACGTATTGAACACGAAGAATTTTCACCGCAGAGAAAGAAGAGTAGACGAGAGGAATAACCACGAAAGAAGGCCGACCGATCTGGTCAACCTTCTTGCTTATCCAGTTCTATCTCATCCTCCTCTTCTTCCTCTGCGGTAAAATCCTTCATTCTTCAAAGCAAACCGTGGTGCCCCAAGTATCGCTCGGCATCCAGAGCCGCCATGCAGCCGGTGCCGGCGGCGCTGATCGCTTGGCGGTAGTAATCATCCGCCACGTCCCCGGCCGCGAAGACCCCTTCGACACTCGTGTAGGTGCGCGACACCGTCGTCCAGAGGATGTAGCCGCCTTCGTTGAGCTTCACTTGGCCGTCGAGGAAGCCGACGTTCGGCGTGTGGCCAATGGCGCAGAACATCCCCGTGACGGGCAGCGTTTCGTCGGGGCCGCCGACGGTGCTCTTGATCCGCACGCCCGTGACGCCGGCTTTCTCTTCGCCGAGCACTTCGTCGACGACGCTATTCCACTTGATCTCGATCTTGGGATTGTTCTTGGCCCGCTCGGCCATGATCTTGCTCGCCCGCATCTGGTCGCGCCGGACGATCATGTAAACCTTGCTGGCGAACTTCGTGAGAAAGTTGGCTTCTTCCGACGCGGAATCGCCGGCGCCGACCACGGCCATCGGCTTGTTGCGGAAGCGCGGTAACGCCCCGTCGCAGACGGCGCAAGCCGAGACCCCGCGGTTCTTGTATTTGTCCTCGCTGGGGAGGCCGAGGTAGTTGGCCCGCGCCCCGGTGGCAAGGATGAGCGTGAGCGTTTCGATGGTCGATCCGTCGTGCATCGTGAGGGTGAAGGGTCGCTTCTGAAGATCGACCTTCACCACGTCCTTAGATTCGACCCGCGTGCCGTAGTTCTTGGCCTGCTGTCGCATGAGGGCCATGAGTTCCGGGCCGTTGATGCCGTGCGAGTCATTCGGCTTGCCCGTTTCGACCCAGTACGGCCAGTCGGCGGGTTGCAGAGAAGTCTTCAGGTACTCGCGGGTATCGCCGGCGGGCCAACTCGGGAAGTTCTCGACCTCGGTTGTGAGGGCGAGTTGGCCGAGTGGGAGCGTACCGTTCTGGCGATTGCGGTCGTCGTCCGGGTTCCCTTGGAAGACGAGCGGCTTCAGTTCGGCCCGCGCGGCGTAGATGGCGGCGGTCCAAGCGGCCGGGCCGGAACCGATGATGATGACCTTCTCGGGCATGGCGGGAGCGACTCCGGGAATCGATAGCGGGGATGCGTGTCTGTGCATTATAGTGGCGGGTGATTCGTACGGTGTCGCCGACCCACGTCACGCGGAGATTCTCCGATGCCAACTTCGGTTCGCGCAATCTTCGGGATCGCCCTTTCGCTCATCGCGTCGGCACTCGTCTTGGCGTTGTTTGTGACCGGCGCGCCGAATCCGACATCGGGAGCGGCACCTGTGAAACCGTTCGAAGCAAAGACGCCGAAATCCGATCTCGTCCTGTACGGCGGCACGCCCGGGCGGAACATGGTCAATACCATCGATCGCAAGATCCCGGACAAGCCCGACCCGACCGATGCGAAATCTCTGAAGTGGAAAGCCGACCTCGGCTCCTTTTCGTTCGGCGTGCCGATCGTCGCCCACGGCAAAGTCTTCGTCGGCACTAACAATGAGCGACCGCGCAATCCGCGGGACCTGAAAAAGAATACGGACGGCGATGTCGAGCCGATCGACAAAGGCATTTTGATGTGTTTTGACGAAGCGACGGGCAAGTTCCTCTGGCAGGCCTCCCACGACAAACTCCCCGGCGGTCTAGTTCGGGATTGGCCCAACATCGGCGTCTCTTCGACACCCGCCGTCCAAGGGGATCGGGTTTACTACGTGAGCAACCGTTGTACGCTCGTCTGCCTCGACATCAACGGCTTGGCCGATGGCAATCAAGGCATCACTACGGAGAAATACGTTGACAAGATCGACGCCGACGTGATCTGGGAACTCGACATGATCAAGGAACTCGGCGTCTTCCCGCACAATAGTTCCATGTGCTCTCCGTTGATCGTCGGGGACCTCGTCTACGTCGTCACCTCCAACGGTGTCGATGAAAACCACGTCAACCTCCCCCGTCCGAAAGCGCCGAGCTTTATCGCCGTGAACAAGAAGACCGGCAAGCTCGAATGGAAGAGCAGCCTGCCGGGGAACAACATCATGCACGGACAGTGGTCGAGCCCCGCGTATTCGGACGCCGGCGGCGTCCAGCAGGTGATCTTCCCCGGCGGTGACGGTTGGCTCTACTCGTTCACCGCCGACAAGGGCGAGCTGGTTTGGAAGTTCGACGCAAACCCGAAGGACTCCGTGTACGACCTCGGAGGTGTCGGCGACAAGTCCGACTTCATCGGGACACCGGTGGTCCACGGAGACATGCTTTACATCGGCACGGGACAAGATCCGGAGCACATGACGGGGATGGCCCACTTCTATTGCATCGACCTCAAGTTGGCCGTCGAGAAGGGCTTGAAGAACAAAGCTCTCGATGTCTCGCCGGAACTCGTGGACAAAGTCGGGAAAGACGGCGAAGGCCGGCCGAAGATCACCGGAAAACCGAATCCCGATTCGGCCCTCGCATGGAAGTACGGCGGGGGCGACGACCGCCCATTCGTACCGCGCGATTTCCGATTCGGCCGGACCATGAGTACGGCGTGCGTGGTCGACGGCATCGTCTACATCAGCGAGATTGCAGGGTATCTCCACTGCCTCGACGCCAAAACCGGCAAGAAGCTCTGGCAGTACGACACCAAAAGTGAAGTCTGGGGTTCGCCGTACTTCGTCGATGGGAAAGTCTACTTGGGTACCAGCGGCGAGTTGTTCGTCTTCGCACACCTGGCAAACCCGATACTCATCGATGAAATCGATATCCCGGGAGCGACAACCCAGCGGGACTTCAATGAGAAAATGAAAGCGAAACGAAAGCTTCTTGAAACGGAGATCTTGATTTCCAAGATCGAATACGACGCCTTGATCCGCAGCACGCCGGTGGTCGCGAACGGCGTGCTCTACGTGATGACCGAGAAGTCGCTCGTCGCGTTCAAGAAGAAGTAGTTGGTAACGGTACTGCCCGCGGACGGTCGTCCGCGGGCCTCTTGGCGCGCCTATCATTAGTGCGGATACCTTTTCATACGGGGATTCTCCACGTGCTACCCGATACTCCCGGCAAGCCGCTGCCGCTGACCGGCGCGACCTTCGAGGAACGGCTCGCCAACGCCAAGAAGCAACTCGACGCGCAGTTCGTCGA
>JANOSQ010001010.1:0-1671 GCA_031415915.1 Fimbriiglobus sp.
CGACGCTTCGTCCGCGAGTAACTCGGAGACGGGGAAGAACTCGACCCCGCCCGGCAATGGCTCGGCGCCGGTGGGCTTGTGAAAGTAGTGCAAATCCATGGTGGCATCCTGCCGGTGAGGGTCGGCGAAAGTCACGGCCCGCCGACTCGGGAGAACGCAGGGGAGAATGGTGGAGCGTTCCCGCCGGCCGGCTTGCCGAGTAGCCCGTATTTCTTCATCTTTTTGTACAGGGTCACCCGGCTAACTCCTAGCAACTCCGATGCCCGGGTGCGGCTGAACGATACTTTCTCGAGCGCTCGCAAAATCGCGGCGCGCTCGGTCGTCTCGCGGTTGTGGGCGAGCGAACCCGAAGGGCCGGGGCCGAACGCCGGGAGAGGGGTGACGGCTTCGTTGCGCAGAGTATGGATGATCGGCGGGAGATGCTGCAATCGCAACTCGTCGGCGGTGCAAGTCAACACCGCTTGCTGGATCACGTTCTCCAACTGGCGAATGTTGCCCGGCCACGGGAAGACTTCCAAAGCCCGCATCGCTTCGCTGTGGATGCCGCCGATCCGTTTGCCGAACCGCGAGTTGTACCGGGCGACCATCCCGCGGACGAGGGGCGAAATGTCCAGCGGGCGATCGCGGAGTGCGGGCAAGCGGAACGCCAGCACGTTGAGGCGGTAATAGAGGTCGTTGCGGAACGTCCCGCGGCCGACCGCGTCCGCGAGATTCCAATTCGCCGACGCGATGATGCGCGCCCGGTTCCCCTGCGACTCGTGGCTTCCCACGGGATCGTACTCCCCGCTCTCGATCACCCGCAGTAAGCCCGCTTGCTGATCCAGCGCCAGCGTATCGATCTCGTCGAGCATCAGGGTTCCTTCGCCCGCCGCTTCGAGTTTGCCGATTTTCCCCGATCCGGCCGCGCCGGCTTGGCCGTACAACTCGGTCGCGATACCGGCGCCGGTGTGGGAACCGCACGCGACGGCCAAAAAGCGGTTTGCGGCCCGCCGGGAGCAATCGTGGATGAGCTTCGCCAAGTGGGACTTGCCCGTGCCGGTTTCGCCTTCGATCAACACGGTCACATCGTGGGTCGCGGCCACCTCCAACTGCTCGGCGAGCGGGGCCAGCGTGGGCGTGAGGGGGAGCAACCGGCCGCGGATGCGCTGGGCCAAGTTCTCGGTGTGCCAATCGGGGAAGGGCGTACCGGGGACGACGGCCCGGCGGATCCAACTGTTGAACTCGCGGAGGTGCCCCGGCCAGACGAAGGTCCCGTCGAGAAACGGGGCCAGCGCATCGAGCCGGCGCGAAGCCGTGAACTGTTCTTCGGAGAGCACGGCCACGCGCGGGGGGAGTTGCTGGAGGCTGAGTTCGCGGACGGCCGCGTCGATGCGATCCGCGTCTTGGGGGTCGGACGCGAGGAAGAGCAAGACGCCGTCCGTATCGCGGCGGACGAGGTTGGGGAGATCCTCGAATCGCGCGGCCGGGGCCGTTAGGAGGAATGTCTTGTGGATGTGGGTCTGGATCAATTGCGCCAATCGGGGATCGGTTCCCACGATCAGCATCCTGCGGGTGAACAGCATCGAGCGACTCCCGGCGCAGCGAGCGCGGAACCGACTACGGACTTCGTCCGGGCCAGCAGAGTAGTGGCAGGCGGTGCCTGGGACGGGGGTCGGAGAATCCACCGGAGGG
>JANOSQ010001011.1:0-3360 GCA_031415915.1 Fimbriiglobus sp.
CAGACTCGCCTTGCCCAGTTTCCCGGCTCGGGGTATTCCCCCGGCCATGCACACCAAGTTGAACAATCTGCAGGGGCTTCGCGGCGTCGCGTGTTTGCTCGTCCTCGGCATTCACATGGGGGCTTGGGAGCACGATTTCGGCGTCGCCCGCGAATTCCTCCGCCCGTTCCGCTGGTTCGGCTTCGCCGGCGTCGATCTCTTCTTCGTGATTTCCGGCTTCATCATCGCCCACACCCAAGCCGAGACACTGGGGAACGCCCGGGCGTTGCCGGGCTTCCTCTTTCGTCGGTTTTGGCGGGTCTACCCGCTGTTTTGGATCGTGATGTTGATCGCCGTGCCCGTGATCGGCTCGGCCCTGAGTCACGCCGATAAAACCGCTTGGCTCCCGTGGCTGACGCTGACCCCGGCCGTCGAACCGAATCATTACATCGGCACGGCGTGGACGCTCGTTTACGAAGTTCTGTTCTACTCCGCCTTCGGCCTGTTGTTGTTGCTCCCGCGCCGCTCGGCGCCTTGGGCCCTCGCGGGATGGACCATCGCCATCGGCATCGCCGAGTTTCTCAAAACCGACGACTCGTTCCACGCCGCGACGATCGGGCAAGCTTTGGTCAGCCCCTTGATCTGGGAGTTCCTGCTCGGGTGCGCCGTGGCGTACTCGATTCGAAACTACCCCGCCCGGTTCGGTCGCACCGCGATCTTCGCCGGGTTGATCTGGGGCATCGGCTGGGCGTGGTTCTATTCGGTGCCGGGTCAACCGTACCTTCTTTGCACGAAGCTCCTCGAACGGGTCTTCGTCTACGGCCCCGCCTCGGCCCTCCTCGTCTATGGTGTCATCGCGGCCGAGCGCGAAAAAACCTTGGCATTGCCTCGTTGGCTGCGAGCCACGGGTGACGCCTCCTATTCCATTTACTTGTGGCACGGCCCCATCGGGATGTCGCTGCACTTCAATTTGCTCTGGTGGCCGCACCACACGGCTCCGCACTTGGCGTGGCTGACGTTTATGCTGCTCGTCTGCTGGGGCGGCGGGATGCTCTTGCACCGCTGGATCGAACGGCCGCTGTTGAATTTGGTGAAGCGCCGGCCCGTGCCGAGCGAGCCGGAGATCGTCGAAGCCCGCGTCGCTGTACTACCGCACCGTGAATGGCAACTCGACGGTGCCGACCTCGGGCACTTTGGGGATCGGGCGGAGCACGTCGAGTTCGAAGGCCCGGCCGACGCGGTTACCGCAAACGTCCTCGAGCCGCTTGTCGACGACGAGTTGATATTTCCCGGCTACCCAGAGCTTGGCAGTCGGCCGGATTTCGACGCTCATTTGAGTGGCATTCACGCTGACCACCACTGACACCGGCTTGCCATCGGCCACGCGCACGCTCAGCATGCGCTCGGCGAGGGCGCGGTCGAGCGGTTTCTCGAAGGTCACTTTCAAAGCGCTCCCCGTGTCGGCCGGTTCGATAAGCTTCCACCGGCTCGGATCGACGGGGGCGTCGTCCGGCTTGGTCACCGAGAACGATTTCGTCAGCGACTCTTTCAGCGGGAAGCCGGTTTCGTCTTCCCACGCTTTGTCGATGACGAGCGTGTACTTCTTCCCCTCCTCAAAGATCGGCCCATCTTCCTCGCGCGGTTTCAACCCGCGCTTCACCCGACCCGGATCGAAGAGTACCGTCAAGCGTTTGCCGTCTTGGCTCCAGAGTTCCTCGTCGAGTTCGAAGAACGGCAGGTAGACGGGTTTGCCGTCCTCCTTCAGCAATTGCAGGTGCTTGTAGGCATTTCCGCGCGTCATCGGGGCAGTGAATTGGATGTACAGCCGCAGGGTGTTCTCGGGCAGCACGTCGGCGGTGGGGAAGAGCTTTTCGATCTCGGTGGGCTTCGCGGGGGGGACTTTGCGAAGGGTCAGGACTGTCTGAAGAGGGTGGCCATTCTCACTCAATTCGCCACGTCCGAAGGGATTCCACCAATAGGGCCAATCGAACTTGACCAAGTATTCCACCCCTGGGGTTGGCGCAAAACGAGGTCTAAAAATCAGTTGCCCGTTGTCGAAACGATAGCTCCCGATGATCGGTAGAGCATCCTTACGCGCCACTTGAACGATGAACCTTTCTCCGATGGCCTTGGGCATCGCTTTCAACAAATCCCTGAGGACGACCTCCGGCAAGTTCGAGAGAACGAATTCCTGTGCTCCTCCCGGCTTCGAAGGCGCGATCCTCAATTGCATCGAGTGGGCCGTGGGCGTCTTAAAGCTTTGGGGTCCTCCGAAACCGTAAGGATGTTTCAGGTTGTAAGCGAGCCCTTGAAGATTGTCCGTCAGCCGGTCTTCCACATCGTCATCAGTGTGTCCGAGAATGTTGAACGGCCCCGCATAACCGCAGTCGCGGATGGCGTTCATTACCTTCTTATCCTCCGGCCCATCGGAGATGACCAGCAGCTTCTTCCCATTCTTATCCCCATCCTTCTCCATCCCGTTGAGCGAGATCGAATACAAATGCGGCTTCATCAACTTCAAGTGCTCGTCGAACCTCGCCAAATGATCGTGGCCGTGGTGGAGGTTGTAGACGATGCCGACGTTCGTCTCGCCACAGGCCTTCACCACCGCGACCATGTTCTCCGGTTCCCCGGCCCAGCCGCCGTGGTTGTAGACGCCGATCTTGCACCCCTGCCCCGCAACCTTCTTCGCGAGCACGGCCTGGAACGCCGCCGTCGTTTTCACCTTGTCGTCTTGTGTTGCCTTCGCATCGGGTTGCGGCAGCATCACCCAGAGTTCGGTTTCGATTTTGTGCTTCTTCAACAGGTCGAGGATCGTCTGGCCGTCCACGCCGACGCCCGCCGGGAACCAGACCCCCTGCAGCGCGATCTTCTCCTTCTTCAGCAGTTCAATTTCCTTCTCGAACGTCGGCAGGTGCTCGGCCCGCCAGTCGTAGGCGTAGCGCGTAAAGCCGAGGCGCTTCAGCATCGCCACGCGCTCCTCCGGGCCGCGTTTCTTGCCGTCGAACGGGACGATGCACCACGCCGTGAGGTTTTCCTGTGCGAAGGGCTTCGGCTCCGCAGCGGCGCCAATTACGGGCGTCAGAATAAGCGCGAATAGCGGAAGGAATCGCATGGCACCACCCTCGGGAAGGAGAGTGGGATTGTCGTCGATCAGCGGGCGAATCGCAACAGGCCGCGCTTCGGTTCGGGGCGTACGCAACACAATGGCGCCGCATCCGCGATCCAGAGTGCGGGGGGATCCCAACCGCAAGCGAGCGGCGGATGCCGACGGATGTACAAATTCGTCGAGCGGTCCAGCATCAAGTCGCGCGGGGAGGTGGCCGTGGGCCGGACCGTCTCCGCGTCGAGCTTGCCCGCGTAGACCAGACCTTCGAGTAC
>JANOSQ010001012.1:0-3269 GCA_031415915.1 Fimbriiglobus sp.
CAACGATTTTGAGGAAGAACATCCAGCAAAGCTGGGACAAGCGCTGCGCATCGCCGTCCACGCCGACATCCTGGCGCATCAGGTCCTGAATCGATTTGACGGTGGTGCGGGCTGACATGGTTACGCGGATTCCTGTTGCGAGTCGGGCGCGTAGAGCGCTCGTTGCAGTTCGTGCACAGCCTGTTCAAAACCGGCCTTGCTGCCAAACTGCTTGATAAGCTGAAATGGAGTTCCCATCGCGTTGAACGGCGGGATCTCCAGCACTTTGACATTGTCGAGATCGGTCACGACGCCTTCGTCGCGATACTTCGCGAGCAGTGCTTCGAGTACGGCCCGTGCCTGCTCGCCGTACTTGGTGAACACGTCGCGCTTGAGCACGTTCTTCGCGCGGTCGCGACGACTCAGCGGAGGTTGATCGAAGGCAATGTGACAGATGAGATCGAACGGATCGAGCTCCTTGCCCACCTCGTCCAACAGCGGCTGCAGCAGCAGTCCCTCGTCCGCCAGCTCGGCGATCACGCTCTCCTTACGCTCGGCGCTACGCCAGCGTCGCAGGAACTCGTCAAGACTGGTGAAGTGCTTGCGAATCGTCTTGCGACTGTAGTCGCGCAGCGACTCGGTCACGAGCATGCCGGCGTCGTCGAGGTATTCGATGCGCTCGAGGATCACCGTGACCGGGCGCTCCTTCACGTAGAACTTGCGCGGGCCTTCGGGGCCCGGCGGCGGGTAGATCGGGTCGACTCCGATCACGACCGTTTCGTCATCGCCGGGCTCGGGCGGCAGCGGGTCACCGTCGTCGTCGGTACCGGGTGAGCCGTCGTCGTCGGGCGGTACCGGGGGGTCCGCTTCACCGGGCTGGTAGATCTGCACCGGGTCGCCGTCGAAATCGGGATCGGCGAAGTGGTTGGTAGCCTTCCGGAAATCGACGAGCGTGAAGTAGTACTTGCCCGTGTCCTCGTGCACGCGCGTGCCGCGTCCCACGATCTGCTTGAACTCCGTCATCGAGCCCACTTCGCGGTCCAGCACGATAAGGCGGCACGTTTGCGCATCCACGCCGGTGGAGAGCAGCCGCGAGGTCGTTACCAGCACGGGGTAGCGGCTTTCCGGATCGATGAAGTTGCCAAGCTGCGCGGTCCCATCTGCGTCGTCGCCGGTAATGCGCATGACGTACTTCGCGTTCTGCAGCACCAGATCGGCATTCTCGTTCACCAGCGCTTGGCGCATACGCGCGGCGTGTTCGGTGTCTACGCAGAACACGATCGTCTTCTGGAAACGGTCGCCGCTCTGCTTGAGATACTCCGAGATCCAGCGAGCCACGCGCTGTGTGCGCTCGTCGATCACCAGCGTGCGATCGAAATCCTTCTCGTTGTAGATGCGGTCGTCGATCGTATGGCCGAACTTGTCCGTCTCGCCGAGTGATGGGCGGTAGCCGTGCACGTCCACGTCGAGATGAACCTTGATGACCTTGTACGGCGCGAGAAAGCCGTCGCTGATGCCTTGCCGCAGCGAGTAGGTGTAGACCGGTGCGCCGAAGTAGTGGATGTTGGAGACGTACTCCGTTTCCTTGGGCGTTGCGGTGAGGCCGATCTGGGTGGCGTTAGTGAAGTAATTGAGGATCTCGCGCCACGCCGAGTCTTCGGCCGCACTGCCGCGATGACACTCGTCGATGACGATGAGGTCGAAGAAGTCGGGAGAGAATTCGCGGAAGAGCTTCTGCCGCTCCTCAGGGCCCGTGATGGCCTGGTAGAGGCCGAGGTAGATCTCGAACGCCTTGTCGATGCGGCGCTTGCTGTCGAGGGCGAGTGGCAGGTCGACTTCCGTACCGTCGGCGCGTTCGATCGTCTTGCTCGACGTGCTGAGCTTGGCCATGGCCGGGCCGAACGGGCGGAAATCATTCACCATCGTCTGATCGAGCAGCACGTTGCGATCGGCCAGGAACAGGATGCGCTTCTTCTGCCCCGCCTTCCACAGCCGCCAGATAATCTGGAAGGCGGTGAGTGTCTTGCCCGTGCCGGTGGCCATGACCAGCAGGATGCGGTTCTGCCCTTTAGCGATGGCCTCGGTGGCGGCGTTGATGGCGTTACGCTGGTAGTAGCGCGGCTCCTTGCCGCCGCCATCGTCGTAGTAGTCCTGCAGTACCACGGCCGCCTGCGCGGGCTTGAGCCCTTTCCACGTCTGGTAGCGCGACCAGAGTTCACCGGGTCCTGGAAAGCCCGTGATAGCCAGCGTCTCCTCCACCGTGGTGGCCGCACCGGTTCGATCGTGGAACTGGAAGCCGGAGCCGTTGGAGGCAAAGACGTACGGGATGTCGAGCGTGGTCGCGTATTCGAGCGCCTGCTGCATACCGGCGCCCACCGAGTACGATTGGTCCTTGGCCTCGATCAGGGCGATCGGCAGGTGCTTGTAGTACAGAATGAAGTCGGCGCGCTTGGCCTTACCGCGAGTGACGAGCCGGCCGCGCACGATAATGCGCCCCTTGGTGAACGAGACCTCCTCGCGGATCTGGGTCTGCACGTCCCACCCGGCCGCGACGAGCGCGGGGGTGATGAGCTTGGTGCAGACGTCGCGTTCAGAGAGCTTCGGCATGCGGCGGCAGTTCGGGGGCGCAAGTCAATTGGGACGAATCACTTCGGACGGTCGAGTGTGAAGAAGTGTACGCGCCGGATACACGCTTGACGAGTCCGCCCGCCCTCAGGCGCAGCCTTCCTGGAGCGCCTTGGCGTGAGAGTACTCTTGCTTGAGTCCCTCGAGGACCGCGGCATCATTCACGACCTGTAGTCCCAAGGAAAAGTTTGGATTGATCTCGCGCAGGCGCTTGAACCACTTTAGCCCGTTGAGGGGTCGATCGGGGTAGAACACGAAGCCGTCGTTGCCGGAGAGCCTACGCTTGAGCCTTGAGAGGGCAGTTATCGACTCGTCAACCCGATCGGCGGCGTCGTGGATGGCTTCCGTAGGGAATGATTCAGCTTGGAGCGTCTGCCTTGGTGACGCCAATCGTGGTCGACCGTCTTCCGGGAACACCGTGCATGCTATAACGTATACGTTATGAGCCGGAACCTAAAAGCTGCCCTCGGGTGGACTTTATGGCAACTCGTTGCTCGCCCTCGCTCTCAGCCTCCCTGCGGACTCGTGGTCGACGATGAAATCGCGAAGGCTTCTGGTGAGGATCTGCGAGACATTCGCAGCGAACTTCGCGCGCTATCAGCGGCAGGCATTCCACCGGACACCGATCTCGGGCGCCCGAATTTCGTCCGGGTGGCGCCTCTATA
>JANOSQ010001013.1:0-1725 GCA_031415915.1 Fimbriiglobus sp.
GCCGGGCGGTTCGTAGTTCACGATGATCTCCCGCTTCGGGTCGAGGAACTCGTAGCGCGGCGGGAGTTTGCTGCCGATGACGACGCGGGCTTTCTTGCCGATGCGACCCAGCGCGTCGGCCAGCGCCATTTGCGAGCCGAGCCCGTCGGCATCCGGTCGGATGTGGGTCATCAAGAGGAAGTCGTCGCGGGTGCGGATCAATTCGACGAGCGGGGACCAGTCAAGGGGCATCGTCGGCTCGCAAGGTAGGCTTCGGCAGGGGAGATATTATACCGATCAGGCGTTCGACCGGCGTAGGCACCCCCGAATTGGGTGCGCCGACGGATTCTGGCACTGTCAGAAACGTTGTCGGACCCGCTCCGAATGGTGTCCTCTCATTCTGGCAACCCGTTTTCCGGCCTGAAAACTTTGTCGCACCCCCCCGAATCCTCGCCGATCCGGTGACCGCCGCTCACTTCTTCGTGAAGATCACCCCGCGTTGGATCAACTCCAGCACGGCGCCGTCGGTGTCCGTGGTGAATTCAAAGAGTTCGTCGTCGAAGTAGCCGGCGGTCGCGCGGAATTGCTCCTTCTGCCAGTGTTCCAGCGGGGCGCGGAAGGAACTCCACTCCCAAACCAGTTTCCCGGCGTCGAGCTTCACCCGGCCGGTGCCGTAAGCGGGGTGTTCGTACTCGCCGGCGTGAGCCCCCAACTTGGCGAGGAGCGGAGCGTCCGCTTTCCGATCGCGGTCCCGCTTCACTTTCGCGGTCCCCTTGGCATCGGCTTCGGCTTTGTCCACCGCGCGGTAGTGGGCGGTCCAGTCTTTGGGATCCGAGCCGAGCATCCGATCGATGAGCGTGTTCGTCAGCGCGATGTTGAGCTTCGATTCGTGCAGGTTGTTCAGCAGGGCGAAACCGAGCTTCTCTTCGGGCAGCAGCGTGATCTGCACGCGGAAGCCGTCGATGACGCCGCCGTGGGCGACGACGAGCTTGCCGCGGTAATCGTAGACGACCCAGCCCATCGCGTAGCTGATCTGCTTCGACTCCGGGTAGATGCTCGCGATCAAACCCTCCTTGCGCATCGGCGTGTGCGGTTGCATCGTCTCGGCGAGGGACTTCGCGGCGATGACGCGTTTGCCCCCGTGCTCCCCGCGGTTCAGCAGGAACTGCAGCCAAGTCGCCAAATCGCGCGCCGAGGCGGACATCGACCCGGCGGCATCGGCTTCCTTCGAAACGTACTCGGCCATCGGCACCGCCTTGCCGCCTTTCCACTCGTGGCCGGCCGCGCGATCCGGATTCTGCTTGGCCTCGGCCGTCGTGAACGCGACCGATTTCATCCCAAGCGGCTCCGCGATCCGTTTGCGGACGAGTTCGCCGTAGCCCTCCCCCGTGCGGTTTTCGATCGCTTTTCCCGCCGCGGTGAAGGGGAGGCTCGAATACTGGTAGCCCCCGCGAAACGGAGCCGTGAGGGGCAACTTGGCGATGCGCCTCACGACTTCGTCCGCGTCCCAGGGCGCGCGGTACCAGAGGAGGTCGTGCCCGCCCAAGCCGCTGCGGTGGGTCAGCAAATCGCGGATCGCCACGAGTTTGTCGGCGTTCGGATCGGCGAGGCGGAACGTGGGCAAATGCTTGCGGACGGGGTCGTCCCAGTCGACGTCGCCGGATTCGACGAGCGATGCGATCAACGCACTCGTGAAGCCTTTGGTGCAGTACGCCAATGGGAAGAGGGTGTCCGCGGTCACGGGGT
>JANOSQ010001014.1:0-6134 GCA_031415915.1 Fimbriiglobus sp.
CTACGGCCCGCGCGACCGAAGCGTGCTGCCGCGGTTGATCGAGCGGTTGAAGGCGGGGTCGGTCGTCTACATCGCCCGCGGACAGCACGCTCTGAATACGACGTTCGTCGGCAACCTCGTCGATGCGATCCTGATCGCGGCCGATCTTCCGGCGGCGGTCGGCGAAGTCTTCAACATCACCGACGGCGAGTTCGTGAGCAAACGGAAGTTCTTCGAGACCGTCGCGGACGGATTGGGGCTGCCGCGGCCCAAGCGGAACATCCCGCTGTTTTTGGCGCGGGTACTGGCGCGGTGGCGCGAGCGCGCCTTCCGCCGGCGGAACAGCCCGACACCGCCGCGATTGACGCAGGCCGTGCTGAAGTTCGCCGGGTTGAATCTCGATTACAGCATCGGCAAAGCGCGGACGGTGCTGGGGTATTCGCCCCAGGTCGGCTTCGACGAAGGGATGAAGTGCGCGATCGATTGGGTGAAGCGGAACAAGAAGCGGTGACGCGGACACTTCGCGGCCAGTCTAGCCGAATTGCTCAGCATTCAGCGGTTGCAGCCACCCTTGCTCCCCCCGTGATTCCCTGCTAACTTCCGATGATGGAACTCCGCGAAGCCCTCACGCAGATCGCCGAAATCCGCACGCGGATGGCCGAGACCGAACGGTTCCGCGGCTATCGGGCCGCGCCGATTGCGTTGTCCGGGTTGATCGCGGTTGTCGCGGGGTTGGTCCAAGCGAGGATGAATCTCGACCCCGCGCAGAACCTCTCGGGGTACCTGACGCTCTGGGTTAGTTCGGCCGTCATCGCGGCCGCGATTGCGGGATCGGGCATCTGGTTGCGGTTCCACAGCGGCATCGATCGCTTGGCCCGCGAAATGACGTGGCTCGCGGTCGGACAGTTCGCGCCCTGCCTCGGGGCCGGGGCGCTCGTCACGCTCGCCATCGTAAAGCAAGCCCCCGAGCACGCGGCACTGCTGCCGGGATTGTGGCAAGTTTTCTTCAGTCTCGGGATCTTCGCGTCGTGCCGGTTGCTGCCGAAGGCGGTCGTCCTCGTCGGCGTCTTTTACCTCGCGGCCGGGGTATACAATATCACCCTGGCGGATCGTTCCGCGGCGTTCGCACCGTGGGCCATGGCCATCCCGTTCTGCCTCGGTCAACTCGGCACCGCCGCCGTGCTCTACTGGAACCTGGAGCGAGACTCCGCATGAACGCGAAAACCGAAGAAGAAACCGGCCGCTTCGCCTTCGACGGCCTCGACCGCGTCCTCCACGAAAAGGCGAGGCTCGGGATTCTGAGTTCGCTGCTGTCCCACCACCGCGGCCTGAGCTTCAACGAACTCCGCGATTTGTGTTCGCTCACCGACGGCAACCTCAGCCGGCACCTCACGACCTTGCAAGAAGCGGGCTTAGTCGCCATCGGGAAGTCGTTGAAAGCGAAACGCAGCTTGACCCTCGTGGAATTGACGCCCGATGGCAAAGAGCGATTCCTCGGCTATCTGAGTTTGCTCGAAGGGATCGTCAGCGGAGCCTTGGCGAATACGGAAGCGAAGCCGGAGCTGGGGTGGAAGCCGGCGTGACCCCCTCGCGCTCCTGGGGGCGTGGCCTGCCAATTCGACAGCACCACCATTCTCCATCGCCACATCGGCAGCATATATCCCCACTCCCAGCCACCGCAACTTCCACCCTGCACTACCCTTCCATCACTTCACCAATCCGGGCACAGCACTTGCTTGCCCACCGTCCACGAACCGCATCCCTGCAATCGGAGCCGAGCGTGGAATTGACCCCTCTCAACGACCGCATCATCGTCAAACGCGAAGCCTCGGACGCCAAGAGCGCCGGCGGCATTTTGCTTCCCGACGCCGCCCAGAAGAAGCCGCAGCGCGGCAAAGTGCTCGCCGTCGGGCCGGGCAAGATCAACCCCAAGGACGGCAATCGCATCGCCATGCAACTGAAGGTCGGCGACACCGTCCTCTTCACCGCGTGGGCCGGCGACGAATTCGAAGACAAGAAAAAGGGCGGCGAAGTCCTCATCATGCAGCAAGACGACGTCATGGCCGTCATCGCCTAAAGTCGGTTCCAATCGAGTGCGATCCGGGGCGTGATCTCCTTCCGAGCATGTACCCCGGCTCGCGTTCGCACCTCGGATCGGTCCTTCGACCGGCTCCGCTTCACCTGGAGATTTTGAATGTCCGCCAAGCAGATCGCTTTCGACCAAGAAGCCCGCGAAGCCCTCAAGCGCGGCATCGGCAAGCTCGCCAAGGCCGTGAAGGTGACACTCGGGCCTAAAGGCCGGAACGTCATCATCCAGAAGAGCTTCGGTAGCCCGACCGTCACCAAAGACGGCGTGACCGTGGCCAAAGAAATCGAACTGCCCGATCACTACGAGAACATGGGCGCCCGGATGGTGAAGGAAGTCGCGTCCAAGACGAGCGACGTCGCCGGCGACGGCACCACCACCGCGACCGTGCTCGCCGAAGCGATCTTCAACGAAGGCCTCCGGGCCGTCGTCGCCGGCACCAACCCGATGCTCATGAAGCGCGGGATGGAAAAGGCCGTCGAAGAAATCGTCGCCAAGCTCGAGAAGATGAGCATCCCGGTGAAGGGCCAGAAGGACTTGGAAAACGTCGCCACCGTGGCCGCGAACGGCGATAGCAAGATCGGCAACATCATCGCCGAGGCGATGGGCAAGGTCGGCAAAGACGGCGTCATCACCGTCGAAGAAGGCAAGTCGATCGACACCAACCTCGAACTCGTCGAGGGGATGCAGTTCGACCGCGGCTACCTGTCGCCCTACTTCGTCACCGACGTCGAGAGCATGGAAGCGGTGCTCGAAGACCCCTACATCCTCATCTACGAAAAGAAAATCAGCAACAACCGCGACTTCGTCCCGGTGCTCGAGAAAGTGCTGCAACAGGGCAAGCCGATCCTGATCATCGCCGAAGACGTGGATGGCGAAGCGCTCGCCACGCTCGTGGTGAACAAGGTCCGCAACCCCGGCGCCTTCAAGTGCTGTGCGGTGAAGGCCCCCGGCTACGGCGACCGTCGCAAGGCCATGCTCGAAGATCTCGCCATCCTCACGGGCGGCGAAGCGATCTTCGAAGACCTCGGCACCAAGCTCGAAGCCGTGGAATTGAGCCAACTCGGCCGGGCCAAGAAGGTCACGGTCGATAAGGACAACACGATCGTGATCGAAGGCTCGGGCAAGAAGGATCTCATCAAGGCCCGCGTCGCCCAGATTCAACGCGAACTCGACAAGAGCACCAGCGACTACGACCGCGAAAAACTGAGCGAACGGATCGCCAAGCTCCAAGGCGGCGTCGCCAAGATCAACGTCGGCGGGGCCACGGAAAGCGAAGTCAAGGAAAAGAAGATGCGCGTCGAAGACGCCATGTTCGCGACCCGCGCCGCCAACCAAGAAGGCATCCTCCCCGGCGGCGGTATCGCCCTGCTCCGCGCCGCCGAAGGCCTCAAAGCCTCCGGCATGACCGAAGGCGAAGAAGTCGGCTACAACATCGTCGTCCGAGCTTGCCGGTCGCCGATCAAGCAGATCTGCGAAAACGCCGGCGACGACGGCAACGTCATCGCGGCCGACGTCCTCAAGAACAAGGACACCAACTACGGTTGGGACGCCCGCAACGGCGAATACTGCGACATGGTCAAGAAGGGCATCATCGACCCGCGCAAGGTCGTCCGCAGCGCTTTGCAAAACGCGGCCAGCGTCGCCACGCTGCTGCTGACCAGCGAAGCCCTGATCGCCGACGTGCCGAAGGACGAACCGAAGAAGTCCGGCGGCGGTGGTTACGACGACATGTACTGATCGGATTCGACGCAGAAGAACAAGCCCGCGAAAGCGGGCTTGTTTCGTTGCTCTACCCCGCGCAGGGCTTACATATGCCTCAGTTCATACTCTCGCGCCGTGGACGCACACTCGGAACCGGGGACGTAAGCTCTCAACACCGATCACTCGCACTACGCGTTATTTCGATTCGACAAACTGATTCACAAATCCTGCGAACCCATCATAATACTTGTCTTGACCGTGAATCTCACGCCACGCCTGCTTAAATGCCCACAGTTCAAATTTCTGTTTCATTGCTGCCTCCCACACATCCCAAACTTTTGCATCAATCATTTTTTGTAACCGTTCACCGGGTAAACGCCTAAAATTCAGGGACTTTATCGCTCAATTTCACATATTTGAGTCGAATTTGTCTCAAATATGTATGTTCGGAACTCGAAATCGCCTGAAAAACAGCGGCAAAACCCACTGAACGGTTACCATTTTTTCAGAATGATGCCAGTGATACTGCTCGGCACAGAGGTTGATGTATGCGGATACGGCTTCTCTTGTTTCTGCAGGCAAGTCGTGGTAGGACAATACGTATCCTTCGAGGTTCGCCAGCGCTCTGTAGAGCTTGCTGTAACGCTCATGTACTTTTGTCATCAAGTCAAGTTTGAAGGTACGTTTCTGCACCTGCCACTGAAAGTACGCAAAAACGCCCACAAGCGGCACTAAAACGGACAGCACGGCAACAAATTCTTGCATCAATGAACCCTCTCCTCTCGAAATGATCAATTGCGATCGAAGCGAACAGACCATAGGGACTGATTTGTTTGCCAGACGCGCCAGTGACGGAGCTCAATCGTTGTGGGTGGACTGGGATTCTCACGAAGATCCGCCATTACGTAGCTGGCGCGTCCGGCTAACAAATCAATCGCAAAGTACCGATTAATGCTACCGTGGAAATCCGCAATGGAATCACGGCAGCGGCACCAATTCCACCGTCCGCGCTTCGCCGACTGTCACCGGCTTGTCATTCACCGTCTTCACCAGCGTCGCGGTGTACTTTCCGGCAGCGACGAATGACTGCGCCCGCCCCGTGCCGATCCGCATGTCCCATTGGATCCGCTGCACCCCCGCAGTGCTCGGCACCGGCAGCGTGCGGATCACTTTTCCATCCGCATCGGCGATGGTCACGCTCAACTTCTCTTTCATCGCTTCCTTCACGTAAACCGTGATCGCCGCCCCGGATGGCGGGTTCGGTGCGGCGAATGTCCCGGACGCACGGGCGAACGGCGATTCGTTGAAGACGTATGCCTTCCGCATCGGCAGCAGCACCGCGTCCTTCTTCAGGCTCTCGGCCGTCAATCCGCGCAGCGCGCCCATGTCGTCGAGGATGTAGAACCCCCGGCCGAAGGTGGCGCAAACCAAGTCCCCTTCGCGCTTCTGGATTTCGAGATCGCGGAACTGGATCGTCGGTGCCCCGGCCTTCCACTGCACCCAGTGCTGGCCTCCGTCGAAGGTGGCGTACAAACCGAACTCGGCCCCCGCGAAGAGCAGTTCCGGGTTCACGGGATCTTGCACGACGCACCAGATGCCGCCGCGTTTCGGCAAGTCGCCGACGATGCTTTTCCACGTCTTGCCGAAGTCGGTGCTCTTGACGATGTACGGCGAGAAGTCGCCGCGCTGCCAGTTGTGGAAGGTGGCGAAGATCGTATCCGCATCGTGCGGCGACGCGACCACATCGGTGACGTACGACTCCGCGGGCACATCGCCGTACTTGTCGATCTTCGTCCACGTCTCGCCTGCGTCCGCGCTCACTTGGATCAAGCCGTCGTCGGTGCCGGCGATCAATCGGCCTTCTTTCCTGGGCGATTCCGAGATCGCCGTGATGACGCTCAGGCTCGTCGTATAGGTATTCCGGCTCACGGCCCCGTCGCCCCAGACCTTGCCCATCACGGGGATCTTGAGCGGGTCGAGATTGCGCGTCAGGTCGCCCGAAATCGCTTTCCACGTGTCGCCGCGGTCGTCGCTGCGGAAGAGTTTGCTGCCCGCGAGGTAGACGCGCTTCGGGCTGTGCGAGCTGAGCATCAGCGGGGTGTCCCAATGCCAGCGGACCTTGTCCATCCCCGTCGGCGGCCGGATCGACTTGGTCACACCCGCTTTCAAATCGAGTCGGCTGAGCACGCCGTTCTGAATCAGGCTGTAGACGGTGTCCGGGTTGCCCGCTTCGACGCGGACTTGGAAGCCGTCGCCGCCGCCGACGTTGAACCAGTCGGTCGTGCGGACGCCGACGCGGTTCGTACTGCGGTGCGGGCCGCCCATGCTGCCGTTGTCTTGGGTGCCCCCGAAGACCCGGTAGAAC
>JANOSQ010001015.1:0-5067 GCA_031415915.1 Fimbriiglobus sp.
ATCGCATGTTTTCCCGAGCGGGGTGGCGTTAGCCCCCCGTGGGTATGAAATGGATGGTCTGTCGATGCCACGGGGGACTGACGTCCCCCGCTCGCGAAGAAGGTCTTTCCCCGAGACCGCCAGAATCCGTTGGTGCACCCGTACGCGGCTTCGGGCTTGTTCCCTCTCAACTTTTCGGGAATAGCCGGCCGGGGTTGTAGCTCTGTTCTGGGGCGATCGGGACAGATAGAATAGCGGACAGGCAGGTTTGTTAACTCTCTCGGCGTTCCTTCGGCGGTCGGCCTCGACGGCGGACGGTCGATCGCAAGCCGTACTCGACAATGATAAACATGCCCGTCCCCTTTTCTTTCTCCTTTTCTTTGTCCCCTTTTCTTTCTCCCCCCCCGCTTACAACAAGGCCACTTTCCAAAAATCTTGCGAATGACCCTCAGCCAAATTGTCTGCTCCTGCCGCCAGTTCTTATCCCGGTAGCTGCGTGACGGTTTCCCTACGAACGAAGACACCGCCCGGAATCCGGGCGGTGTTGTTTCGTGGAGGCCGAAGCGGCCGGCTCATTCGTCCTTGCCTTTTCCGCCCTTCTCGCCGTCTTTGCCTTTTCCACCCTTCTCGCCGCCTTTGTCGTCTCCGCCCTTACCCTTGCCTTTCCCCTTGCCTTTGTCTTTGTCTTTGCCTTTTCCTTTGCCTTTCTCGCCACCTTTACCTTTGTCCCCGACTTTGCCCTTCTCACCTTTACCTTTGTCGCCGTCTTTGGCTTTCGCCGGGCCGCCGTCGTCGTTGGCGAAGGCCAAGGCGTCTTCGTCGCCGGCGACGGCCGCGCTGCCGACCACCAGGGACATCCCGAGGCCCGCGGCCAACAGCATTCCGAAAATCCGCTTCTTCATCGCTCGCTCCGGTTCGATGGAATTCCGAGCCGGTCGAGACGACCGGTGTTACGAGAGTAACCGAATCGGCACCGGAACCGCCGCGACGGGTCGAGAATTTCCGCGATATCCCGAGTGGGCTCCACTCCCCGTGAAATCGTAGAACAGCCGCCACCGCCGTTCGAGGATAGAAAAGGGGACAGGCAGGTTTGTTACGACTCTCACGGCGGTCGGCCTCGACGGCGAATGGTCGATCACAAGCCTGACTCGACAATGATAAACATGCCTGTCCCCTTTGCTTCTCCTGCACTTTTCTTCTCCCCTCCATGCCTTTCGCTCTTCCGGCGCGACCTGGTCCAGTGTGTCAAACGCTCCCACCCGCTCACCGCGTGATCTTGCACTTCGGCAACGCGTCCTGAAGTTCCTTCAGCCCCGCGTCCGTGATCCTCGTGCCGGTCAATTGGAGCCTGGTGAGGTTCTTGAACGGTACGAGTTCGTTCAGCCCCGCGTCCGTCACCTTCTGGGTGAACAAAGTGAGCGTGGTGAGGTTCTTGAAGGGGGCGAATTCCTTCAGCCCAGCGTCCGTCACCTTCGGGGCGAACAAGTTGAGCGCGGTGAGGTTCTTAAGGTGGGCGAGTTCCTTCAGCCCAGTCCCGGTAACCCGCGTGCTGTCCAAATAGAGCGTGGTGAGGTTTTTGAAGGGGACAAGTTCCTTCAGACCCGCGTCCGTGATCTTCGGGGTGGACAAGGAGAGCGTGGTGAGGTTCTTGAGGGGGGCCAGTTCCTTCAGCCCCGCGTCCGTGATCGCCACGCCGTCCACAAAATTGAACGTGGCAACGTCTTCCGCTTTGGTGGGTCTCTTTCCTTCCGCAGTTGTTGCACTGGAGAGCGCATGGAGCAGGTTGATCTCCCGCAACGTTTTCAGTCGTCCATCCGTGAGGATCAGGCTGAGGGTAGTGAGACTTTTGAGGGGGACGAGTTCCTTCAGCCCCGCGTCCGTGATCTGCATTTCGCCCAAGCTGAGCGTGGTGAGATTCTTGAGGTGGGCGAGTTCCTTCAGCGCCGCGTCCGTGATCTTCGGGGTGGACAAATGGAGCGTGGTGAGGTTTTTGAGGGGGGCGAGTTCCTTCAGCCCTGCGTCCGTGATCTCCGTATCGCCCAAGCTGAGCGTGGTGAGATTCTTGAGGTGGGCGAGTTCCTTCAGCCCCGCGTCCGTCACCTCCGTATCGATCAAGGTGAGCGTGGTGAGGTTTTTGAGGGGGGCGAGTTCCTTCAACCCCGCGTCCGTCACCTTCGTGCCCCAGAGCTCGACCTCAATGACTGGTTTGCCGGGTGCTTTCTCGTCGCGGGTGACCTTGCCACCTAGCTTCTTGACCGATGCGATGGCCTTGTCCTCGGCATCGTCGGCCCGCGCCGCCGAACCCAGGCACAGCTGCGACACCGCCAGAGCGTACACCGTGATCTTGAACATCGCCTCTCCCTAAATACGAACGGGGGACCGCTGACGAGGTTACCCCACGGCGAACGCTGGGACAAGGTCTTCGATTTGAAGATAGAAAAGGGGACAGGCAGGTTTGTTACGATTCTCTCGGCGTTCGTTCGGCGGTCGGCCTCGACGGCGAATGGTCGATCACAAGCCTGACTCGACAATGATAAACATGCCCGTCCCCTTTACTTCTCCGCGCCGAAGGGATTGCTAGAATCGCCAGCATGCCTTGTCGTTGGGACACCGCCATGCTGCGCTTCTTCGGTTTGCTGCTGATTTCCTTTTCGCTCGCATCAGGCCCGCTGCGGGCGGAGTGGAAGGCCGATCCGCCCGCGAAGGCGGGCGATTGGAAGCCGGCCGCGAGTTCCCCCATCGCCCTCGGCGGCGGCGCCGGCCTGTCCCACCTGGCCTTCGCCGATCACTTCGGCCCCTTCGCCCTCCGCACGGACAGCCGGGCGAACGAGGATCGCATCGTCTACGACCTCCGCACCGGCCGGGAATCGGCCCGCTTGCCGCAGCCGGTCGCCCCGCCGTTCCCGCTCCCCGAACTCCTCTCCCCGGACGGCGCCACCTCCGCCCGGCAGACCAAATCCCTCGGCCGGACTCTGGAACTCACGACCGTCGCGGATCGCACCGTGCGAACGGTCGAACTCCCGGTGAACTTCAATCAGTACACGTGGCTCGATTCCGCGCGGTTGGTCGCCACCGGGGGCTCCGGTAAGCATGATTTCGTCATCGTCGATGCCGCGAAAGGGATGGCCGGGAAGCCGATCCCGATCCCGGGGGTCGCGTTCGCGCCGATCCTGCCGACGGCCCGGACGTTCGCCACCAGCCCCGGTGGGCGGTACGCCGCGATCCCCACCGAGCAGGGCATCGCGCTGCTGGACACGTCCACTTCGAGCGTGGAATTGATTCACAAAGAACCGCTGAAAGCCGCGACGAATGCGAATCGAATCGTCGTCCCGCCGGCGGTGGCGTTCTCGGCGGACGGCTCGCAACTGGCTTTGTTGACCGGCGGTGCCGAGGGGACGTTGAAAATCTTCACCGCGGGGTCGGCCGAAGCGAAGACGGTCGCGGTCGTGCGCGCCAAACAAGTGGGTTCGTTCGATCTCCGGCCACTGCAACCGATCCGCGCCGGGGGCTGGTTGATCGACGACGAGGTGCTGCTGAACGCCGCCGGCGAATCGGTACGGACGATCCCGAATGTCGGCCGGATTTTCTCGTCCCGCCTCGCCCTCGACGCGGACACGGTACTCGGCGTGCGCGGCGTCAACAGCGGTGCGACTTACGCCCTCGACACGCTCGGCGAGAGCGGGGTGAAGGTGGCCCCCGCGACCGTCGGCGACTTCCGCAACGCCCGCATGAAACCGCTGAACCCGGAGCCGTTTTTTGGTTCGTTCTTCGCGGCCTCCGCGGTGGCCGCCTTGCCCCCCGCCGCGACGGTCGGGTCGGAAGCGCGGCCGTTCGTCTCGCTCCACGCCGCCCGCTCCGGGAAATGGGCGGTGCTCGAACGCGACTTCTCCGGCTTCGCGGACACGGTGCAAAAGCGCGCCGTCTCCATTTGGGAACCGACGGGCGTCGGCCCCGCGATCGAACTGCCGCCGGAGCGGCGCGTCTTCGGGGAACTCGCCGAGGACGCCGGCTTCTTGACCGTCGACGCCAAACCGACCGGCCCGACGACGCTGGCCTTCCACAACGCGAAGGGGGAGATGCTCTGCCGCTGGCAGCCGGTGGCGAACGCCAAGACCGAGGGCGAGATCCGCTATGCCGCCGTGATCGACAGCCGGCGCGTCGTGACGCTCGACCGTGCGGGCCTGCTCGTCGGCTGGAATGTACCGCAGTGCGAAGCCGAGTGGACACTGGATTTGAGCGGGGCCGCGTTGGCCACGCTCAGTCCGGGCGGGGATCAGTTGCTCGTGGCCACGCCCACGGGTTTGCACGTCGTGAGCGCCCAGTTCGGCGAACACCGCGGCAAGATCGCGGCCGACCTGGGCAATGCGTTCGTCTCCGCGACGATCGCCATCCGCGGCGACGGGAATCAAATCGCCCTCGGTCAACTCGTCGGATTCGGCCGAAAGTACACCGTGTGGAATCTCTTCGCCCAGCGCACGACGAAGCGGTTCGACGGCCCGCCTTCCAGCGGCGGCCCGCTCGTGTACCTCGGCGAGAATCTGCTCTTCGACGGCCGCAACGTCATCGACGTCCAGCGGGAAACGGTGGTCGGCGAGGTGTCGGGTTCGCTGACCCGCTTCGCGGCGTCCCAGCCGGCCGATGGGCGCATCTGGCACCTGCACGCGGAACCGACGGGATCCGCAACGCGGCTCGCCGCCGCGGCGCCGTACCCCGTCCGCGGCATCGGCGGATTGCTGGGCCAAGCGGATACTTCGACCAACCGATTCCTGGAACCCGGTTCGGCGGCGCGCGTCGAACTCGCTTGGCCGGGGGCGCCGCCGCGCATCCCCGCGCAGGCGTTGGAGAAGGTGACGGCGCACTTGCGCACCGGGAAGATCGCCGTGGCCGAGGATGCGCCGGTGACACTGCGGCTCAACGCGCAAGTAACACCGACCGGAGAAACGCTAAACCTCACCTGGCGGGACATCGAGAAGCTCGGCAAACAGGAAATCCTCAAGCCCTACAGCGTCCGCTGCACGTCGGAGTTGCTCCAGAACGGGAAGGTCATTCAAACCGGCACGCCGCTGGACATCAAAATGCAGACGGGGA
>JANOSQ010001016.1:0-7405 GCA_031415915.1 Fimbriiglobus sp.
GAAGCGCGGCCAGCCCCGCCCGGGGGGTTGTCGATTGATTTTTGAAGTGCGCGACTTGGCAGGTGAGTTGTCGCGATTGGGCGTGCCGGCCGAGGTGAAGACGAGCGAAGAGGGTTACCGCTCGGCGCTGCTGCACGACCCCGACGGCAACGAAATCGCCCTGTTCGAGTGGCTTCCGAAGGGTAGCCCCAGCACCTCCGACACATAGCCGAACAATTCCCGTTCGTAGCGCTCCTTGTTGAAAGGCTCCGCATTGCGGCGCGCATCGGCGGGGTCGAACGCCCCCCGTTCGCGTTCGAATCGTTCGATCGCATCGGCGACCGCGTCCACTGTTTGTTCCGAGAAGAAAAGCCCCGTCGGATTCGGTTCGCCGAGGCCGCGGATCGTCTCGGTCGCCCCGCCCCGGCCGAAGGCGATCACGGGCGCACCGCAGGCTTGGGCTTCCACCGGGACGATGCCGAAGTCCTCCTCGGCCGGGAAGAGCACGGCCGCGCAGCGGCGGAAGTGATCGCGGATCACCCCGTCCGATTGCCAACCGAGGAACGTCGTTGTCGGCCCGGCCGCGGCTTGCAGCTTCGCCGCTTCCTGACCCGAACCGATCACGATCAATCGCTTGCCGAGCCGGCGGCACGCGTCGACGGCGAGGTCGAAGCGCTTGTACGGGGCGAGCGCCGAGACCACGAGGTAGAAGTCCTCCCGCGGCACGTCGGCCGGGGTGTAGAAGTCGGTATCCACCGGCGGGTAAATGACCACGCTCTCACGGTCGTAACATTCGCGGATCCGCTGTTGGATCGCCCGGCTGATCGCGATGAAGTGCGTCACGCGGCTCGAGGTGCGGCGATCCCACGCGCGCAGGCGCTTCAAGATCACGCCGATGGCCCGGGCCTTCCACCCGCCGCGGAAGTAAGACTCGCGCATATGCCAAGCGTAGCGCATCGGGCTGAAACAGTAGCAGATGTGCGGCACCCCCTTCGGCGGTCGCGCGGCCTTGGCCACGCAGTGGCTGAAGCTGAGCACGAGTTCCGTGGATTCGGGGATCGGCCAACGCGCGGCCAGCGGCATGAGGGGGAGCAGGTAGCGGTAGTAGCGCGGCCAACCGGGCAGGGCGTTCAACACGCTCGGTCGAGGACGCAGCCGTTCGATGGCTTCCGAGACCGACCCCGGCTTGTGGAGCAGGGTGAAGAGCTTCGCCTCGGGCCAGTGCACGCACGCGGCTTCGAGGCATTTCTCGCCGCCGCGCATCCCGGTGAGCCAATCGTGGACGAGGGCGACGCGTGTGGGCATGGGGCCACTTTACGGACGGGGCGCCGGAATGGCGGAGGCGGAAACCGCCTTCGCCTCCGGGCGGAGCAACGGGAACAGGATCACATCCCGAATCGTCGTCGTATTCGTGAGCAGCATCACCAAGCGGTCGATGCCGATGCCCAAGCCTCCGGCGGGGGGCATGCCGTGGCGCAAGGCCCGGACGAAGTCGTCGTCCATCTTCGCCATGCTGTCTTCGTCGTTCATCCCGGTCAGCTGCTCGCGGAAGGTCGCTTCCTGCGTGATGGGGTCGTTCAACTCGGTGTAGGCGTTCGCCAGTTCCATCCCGGCGATGTAGAGTTCAAAACGCTCGGCGAGCTTGGGGTTGTCGCGCTTGCGCTTCGTCAGCGGGCACAGCGCCGCGGGGTAGTCGTACACGAATGTCGGCTTGTCGCTCTCGCCGATCATCGGTTCGCAGAGGTGCTCGAAGAGTTCGTGGACGAGCACTTCGTGCTGCTTCGGCGTGCTCGTGCCGGCCTTCGCATCGCGCCGTTCGAGGTGCAGTCCGTTGGCCAACGCCTTCGCCTTCACCCCCGCTTCGTCGAAGAGATCGACGCCCACGGCTTGCAGGAAGATGTCCGAATAGAGTACGTGCGGCCACGGGCCGGCGAAGTCGATGCGGCGCTCGCCGTAGGGGAGTACGCGATTGGGCGCCGGCAACTCCGCGCGCGATTCGTTGTGGAGCGGTAGGCTTTCGCCCGCGATGGCATCGACGCACGCGGTGAAAACTCCTTCGGTGAGTTCCATGATGCTGAAGAGGTCGCCGTAGGCGCAGTACAACTCGAGCATCGTGAATTCGGGGTTGTGCCGCGGGCTGATCCCCTCGTTGCGGAAGACCCGGCCGATCTCGTAGACCTTCTCCAACCCGCCGACGAGCAGGCGCTTCAGCGGAAGTTCGAGCGCGATCCGCACGAAGAGGTCGATGTCGAGGGCGTTGTGGTGGGTGGCGAACGGACGCGCCGCCGCGCCGCCGGCGATGGCGTGCAGCGTCGGCGTTTCGACTTCGACGTACCCTCGGTCATCGAGGTGATTGCGGATGGTGCGGACGATCTTCACCCGCTGCTGGATGCGCTTCAGCGTCTCGGGCGTGTAGATCATGTCGAGGTAGCGGTGCCGCAGGCGGAACTCCATGTCGCCGAGACCGAAGACGTCCTTGGGGTGCGGTTCGAGCGACTTCGTCAGGAACGTCAGTGTGTCGACTTGGATCGTCAGTTCGCCCGTCTTGGTTTTGCCGAACTCCCCCGCGACGCCGACGATGTCGCCGAGATCGAGGAGGTTCAGAATCTTCCACTCCAGCTCGGTCACCTTGTTCACGCGGATCATCAGTTGGATGCGGCCGGTCTGGTCCCAGAGTTCGAGGAAGTGGAGCTTCCCGCCGGTGCGGTGCCGGACGATCCGCCCCGCGGCGATGACGCGCTGACCCTGCGGGTTGGCGTCGTCGAAGGGCAGCGGTTCCAACAGGCGGATCTCGCCGATGGGGGTGCGGCCGTCGAAGCGTTGGCCCCACGGGTCGATGCCGAGGGCTTCGAGTCGGCGCAGTTTATCGAGGCGCACGGAAGCTTGATCTTCGACGGGAGCGGGTTTCTTCGGGGCATCGGCCACGGGGAGTCTCTGTCTGTTGGAACAATTCGACGGCGAAATCCTATTTTAGAAAGTGCCGCCCCGCGCGGTGGAGAATCGATCGAACCCCGGGGCCTACGAATGGCCGACGCACTGAAGCAACTCGTGGTGGTGGTGAAACCCTTTCGGGCCGCGGCGGTGTTGCAAGCCTGCGCCGACTTCGGTGTCGACGCCGGAATCGTCCGCGAGGCCAAAGGCTTCGGCCGGCAGAAGGGCTACCTCGACCGCTACAAGGGGGGCGAGTACAGCGCCGCCTACCTGCCGAAGGTGGAGATCACCGTCTGGGTCGCGGCGGAGAAGTACGACGAACTCGCGGAGACGATCGCCAAAGCGGCCCGCACCGGCCGCATCGGCGATGGCAAAATCTTCGCGGTGCCGAGTGCCTGGCCGCACGAAATCGAGTTCTGACCCGTGGAATCCCGCACCTACACCGCCCGGTGGATTCTCCCCGTCGCCGGGCCACCGCTGGAGCGCGGCACCGTCACGGTCCGCGGTGAACTCATCGAATCGGTCGAACCCATCGGGGTGCGAATCCCCGACGAAGACTTCGGCGATGCGGTCGTGATCCCCGGACTGGTGAACGCCCACACGCATCTCGACCTCACCGGCGCGGGGGAACTGGCGCGTCGCGATGCCACCGAAGTGTTCCCGGAGTGGTTGAAGCGCGTCATCGACTTCCGCGGGAGTCGAACGCCGGAGCAGGTCGATTCGGATATTCAGCGCGGTTTGAAGGAGAGCCTGAAACACGGTGTCACGCTGCTCGGCGATATCGCCAGCGGGGGTGCGAGTTGGAAGCATCTCGCGCAGGCTCCGCTACGATCCGTCGTCTTTTGGGAGCTGATCGGAGCGACGCTCGAGCGGTTCGAGCTGGCGCTCCACACATCTATGCTCGGGATGGCGGCGCAACCGAACACGCCGACCTGTCGGTGGGGCCGTAGCCCGCACGCCCCGTACACCGTTCACAAACGCGGTTACGAACTCGCTGCGGGATTGCCGGGGATCCAAGCGGTTCACTTGGCGGAATCGTCCGCGGAGATGAAATTGCTTCGGATGCGGAGCGGCCCCTTCCTCCCGTTCCTCCAAGAGCTGGGCGTTTGGGAACCCGGGGGCCTGATCCACGACCCCGCGGAGTTCCTGCGCACGCACCCGGATTTGCAAAGCTTGTTCGTCCACGGCAATTACTTGGAAGCTGACACCCCGTTGTCAGCGAACCAATCGCTGGTCGTCTGCCCGCGCACCCACGCCGCCTTCGGGCACCCGCCGCACCCGTTCCGGGAGTTCTTGGCGCGCGGGGTCAACGTCTGCGTCGGCACCGACAGCCCCGCCAGCAACCCGAGCCTCGACGTGCTCGCCGAGTTGGGCGAGTTGCACCGGCGCTATCCGGATGTGCCGAGCCACACCCTGCTGAGAATGGGCACGATCAACGGCGCCAAGGCTCTGGGCTTCGCCGAAGTCTGCGGAACCCTGGAAGCGGGGAAGAGCGCGGATTTCGTCGCGCTGACGGGCGCTAAGCCGGACGCCCCGTTCACGGCGACAGAGCGGCGGACGATGTTCCGCGGCGAATGGCGTTGAGTTCCGGGGGTCGGGATCGAACCAACCTGTCCGCGGTCAGAGCGCGGCGTGCTCACCAGAGCACGACCCCGGAAGGATCCATTGAAAGAGACGCGCTAGATCACCCCGGCCGAATCGCTCCGCCATGAGTGCGGAGGGGTTCGCCAACTTCACACGTTCAGCGGCCGGCCGGTTTGCGTACTCATGCTTATATTGTGGCCTGCAAAGTGATGCTCGTCCAGTCGCCTTCCTATGCAGGAGACACGTCTGCAATGCGGTGGCCACCGAGTAAGCTGTCGGGAATGAACGCAACGATGCACCGCGTGTCTATGGCAGCGCCTGATTCGCCTCCGTTTTATCGACCGATCAGGGAGTCATACTCGGCGTGCGTGCCGATCCAGAACCAGCCCGTCTCGTCTCCGTCCCGCACCGCCAATGCCCGATAGTGCAACCCGACTCGCACCGACCAAAACTGACGCACCGGCTTGAAGTGCAGCGACGCATGGTGCGGATCGACCCGCAACAGCGCGTAACAGCGGTCGGCCTGCCGCTGAATAGGAAGTGGAAGACGCGCGTAACAGATCCAGAACCTCCGCGTGGCGCGGTGTTTCATAGCTCGGTACACCGACCGCCGTGCAGGTCGGCCAGCGCCTCGGCCGCCAGCGCGTCCAATCGACCCGCGTCCGCGTCGGCCTCGATCTCGCGATCCCAAGCGTCGGAATCGAAGCGGGTGAACCACGCGCGGAACGCCGTCAGTTCGTCGGGCGGAAGTCGCTCGACGGCTCGCTCAATCTCAAGGATAGTACTCATAGAGTGAATTGTACCCGGAGCCTTGCGACTCGCAAGGTAGCCCTCCGGCCGCCGAACGACCCAGCTCAGGAGCGGCGGAGAGCGCGTCAGGGCCGAACGTCTCGGCATGGAAGGCCAACGCCGATCGCACGTCGCTCAGAGCGGACTCGTAACTCTCGCCTTGGCCGACCACGGTGCCGCGCGCCAATCCCAAGGGATACGCCACATATCCGTCGGCGTGCCGTTCAACGACGATCTTGAGGTGAGACGCCATCGCTTATTCTCCGGACTTACCACTACGTTACGGGGCCACTGGACCGGCGCCTACGGTAGACCTTGCAAAGGCGTGGCAACGATTCTTGGAGGGAATGGAGATGGATCCACTGTCGCAATTGAACCGCCGCGCGTTAGAGAACCAGTCCGGCCACCGCTGTCCGCGGCTACGCCTCGCCCACCGTCTGCGGCATTACGGTGGTGGCTCGACCGAACCAAGTAGCATCAGTTTCTGGTTGATCGGGCACTTCGATCAATTTCGCGTAGGATCGGTCGCCGGACCAACGCCTCGGCGGCGACTTGCACATGGGACCGGTACTCGACTTCGGAGACGAGCAGCCACATGTCCGCCGGGGGGTGTTGACTCTCTTGGTGCCACGGCAGTAGGAGTACGGGCCTTTCAAGCGACCATCCGTAGAGCCCAACGTACTTGTCGACGCCGACCGTCCGGCCCTCCGGGATAGCATCTCGAAGTGCCCTACGAGAGGGTTCCGGGTCCATCTGCCCGGCCCACAGTACCAGTTCGCGGGTCCGCATCGCGTTCCAAGCGGCACTCGGAAGCCACGCGGCGAGCAGAAGTATTGCAGCCCCGGAGAACCACGCCCGCTCGCCGGTTATGCGGGACTCTAACGCGGTTCCGACCGCGATCACCGGCCAAACCGATAAGACGACCAACGTGTATGGGAACGCACACTTGGCGAGCACCACGAACCCCAAGAGTCCGCTCACAGCGAAGACGGCCGAGAGGTGAGCGACCGGGCAGGCACCCACTAGCCACCGATGCCGCACGACCGAAACGGTTAACCCGGCGGACACGACAGCCACGGCCACCGCCCAGTAAGCGGACCATTTAAGGACGCCGAACAACCTGACGACGTTGTTCGGCAAACTCGACTGATTCGCGGCGTAGAGCTCGGCGTGCCAGCGGAATTGCTCGGCAGCCGCTACGGGGTCAGGCCCGAAGGCAATCGCGATCCCTACGGCGGCGAGGACTGCCCCGACGGCATACTGCACGGCCGCGCGTCGGCCGCGCGCCATGGCCCACATTCCCCCGGCCGCCACGAAAAACAACGCGACGGGCTGGAATCCGCAACCGGCCACCAGAACCGCTCCGGCTGCGGCCGAGCTACCCCGGCGGGTGCTCAGCAGTCCCGAGAAGCCGACCGCCAAGCACAAAAGGCACAGTCCTTCCATCCGGGCATAGAGAGTTTCCTGTTGGGAGCGGTCCCCGACCCAAACAACAGCCAAAACTATCGCCGACCAAGTCAGCCGTCGCTGGAGGAGTACCCGGCACAGTAGCAGCATGGCGACATGGGCCGCTAGGAACTGCGGAGCCCTCGCGGCAGTGATCGACACTCCGAATGTCCGGAAAACTGGCACCAGTAGGCGAGGGTAGAGCGGGCCGTGATAAGCCCACAAGCGGTCGGCGTATGGGGCATCGGGCCGTGTCGGATGAGCGAACGGCCCTCCCTGGACCGCCGACACTGCAGGGGCGGAGTAAAAGGACTCATCTTGGTAGGGGATGGGGTAACGGTCGAGTGCAGATCCGTAGACGACGGCCGAAAGTAGGATCGGGGCCGCGCAAACCAGGTACGCCCAACCGGGTGATCGTAGTGGTAAAGATATCAGCTGACCGCCCTCCGCTGCCGAACAACTAAACTCAAAGCACCCGCCTCAAGCGACAACGATCGTAGCATAGCGACTTGCGTGGCAGGCGTCCGCTGCAGCGCCTGGGGCATCCCGCTGGTTGGGAAGCCCAACCCCAACGTGGCGGGAACTGGGGGGCTAGCGGGGCGTCGTCCGGCCGGCTACACTCGACGGTGGCATTCGATGCGACGCTCGTTTTGCATTTGGTGTTCGAGTCTCCGGA
>JANOSQ010001017.1:0-1712 GCA_031415915.1 Fimbriiglobus sp.
CTGAGAGTTTCATTTCATTTGCGCGCTGGGTCGAGGTGTATTCGAATCTTGTTATGCGATCGTCGCTTCAACTGAATGAGGCGGGCCCGACGCCGGCTTCATCCAAGCCCACAAGGCCAGCGCAAACACGAACGCGTCGGACGGCAGGCGGTTGCGGATGCTGGCGTTCAGCGCGATGTGGAAGCCGTACCACACGACCAACGTCGCCACGAGGAACCACACCGAGGTTCCCCAACGACCGCGGCGGCGAACCAGCCCGATGATTGCGGCGAGCATCGGGACGTAAAAGAACACCGCCGTGGAACCACTTACGATCACGCTCTCCGCCACACTGACGTTGTAAAAGTTCGGGGTCGGGGCGAAGAGCAGGAAGACGCGATTCCAGCACTTTCCCAAATACATCGACGGGTCGGCGGCGATGGCCCGCAGCGAGATCCGGGTCAGTACGCGGTCGCGTTCGCCGGGGGTCATCGCCTCGATGCCGGGCGGCATCTCGAACTGAGTATTCGGGCCGTACAAGTCCGGGTTCGCGGCGCCGCTGTATTGGTACAGGTTGATGCCCATCTTGCATTCCACCGCCGTCGGGGAAGCCCCCACGCGCTCCATTCTCAAGAGCCACGGGCCGACCAAGGCGAGGTGGACGACCGCGAAGACCGCCGCGACGCGCATGAGGTCGCGCACCCTCAGCGCGAACAGCGCGGTCAGGAAGAAGCCGACGACGATCAACATCGACTGCCCCCGCGTCAGGTGTGCGGCGGCGGCCACGGCGCCAAACAGGGCCGCCAGCCGCCAGTCGGGGCGGCGCAAGAGGCGGATCGCCAAGGCCGCGAGCGCCAAGTTGTACCCGAACAGCGCGCACTCGGTCATCAAGTGACCGTGGTAGAAGAGCAACAACGGGTTGGCCGAGAGCCAGAGCGCGATCAACCAACGGCCCCGCACCGGTAACGCCAAAACGCGACCGAGGTCGTAAGCGAGGACGCTGTTCGCGCACCAAACGACCCACATCACGACCCAGCAACCGGTCATACCGGCGATGGCGTACCCGACCGATAATAACGCCGGCCAGCCGGGTCCAAAAAGTGTGAAGGGTTGCCCCGGCTCGTGCCAAAAACAAGGGAAGTCGACGTGGAAGCTGCCGGTTTCTGCGAGGTTCTGCGCCAAATTGATGTAAGCGTTCTCGTCGGGAATCAGCGTGTGGCGGCCGGCCAAGATGGCGACTGCCAGGGCGTGTGCGGCGAACAACATCGCCCAAGAAAGTGCGACGATACGGTTCGGGCGGAGAGTTGCTGGCAAGGATTCGAATCTCATGGGTGCCTTGAATCGGCGGGTCAAAGCGGATCGAGACGAACATGTCCGTATTCGGCGAACGGGTCGGTTTGACCAGTTAGAGAGGTCGGCTTTCGACCGACAGCGGCGATTCGGGCGGCAACTTCGTCTCGGGTGCTCCCGCTGGCCTGCCACAAGTTCGGGTGCATCTCCACGATAATCCCGAGTCCGGTTCCGGCAGATCGGATTGTTTCTCTCGCCCCGGCCAACGCGTGACCCTCAAAACCTTCGATGTCGATGAACAGCCAATCGGGGTGAATGTCGTTGTCTCGACACCAATCATCGATCGTAACCAAGGGCACGGTGATCGGTTGCGCCAGTTTCGCGACTTGTGGATTCGGGGCGCCGATCCGACTCATTCCGTCGTAGCCGGCGGCGTAAAGCGT
>JANOSQ010001018.1:0-5576 GCA_031415915.1 Fimbriiglobus sp.
TCGATGCCGGAGTAGAGCACGAAGCCCTTGCCGTAGTAGTGGGTCGCCACCAGCGGCATCGGCTTATCATCGATCGTCTTCTCCGTCGGGTGGACGAGGTAGACCTCCGAGGCCGGCTTCAGCTTCTTGACGGGATAGTGCCAGTAGAGTTCGGGCAGTTCCGTCCAGAGCTTCTTGTTCTGTTCGGGGTTGTCGTCGAGGCTCAACAGCAGTGAGCGCGAACCGTGCGGCGTGACGACGGGGCGAAAGCCTTCGGTCCGCTTGCCGCTGTCGGTGACGAACGTCGCTTTGTCGAACTCGACCGGCAGCACATCGGCGAGGGCCGTACCGAGCCACGACGACGGCCCGTTCCCCTTCCCCGCGATGTGGATCAGGCCGCCGCCTTCGCTGACGAACTCGCGGATCGTCTCCTGCTGCTCGCGCGTGAAGTACGATGCGGGCACATCACCCAGAATCAGCAGGTCGAACTCGGAGAGCTTCTGGCGGTTTTCGGGGAAAGCCGGGAGGAACGGGTGTTCCTCGCTCTCGGACTTCATCGCGCGCGGGTCGCCCTCCGTGAGGATGAATTTGGCGGCGATCCGCTTCTTGTCCGCCATCAGCCCGCGCTGGATGAACTTGAAGTCCCAGCGCGGCTGCGAATCGACCATCAGCACTTTGATCTTGCGATCGACGACGCGCACCGATTTGGACAATTCATCGCTGAAGATTTCCTCCGAACTCCCGGCGCCGGGGACGCGCACTTTCACGCTCGTGACGAGATCCTGCTTCCCGGCGATGGCGTCGGCCTTCGTCGGTACGAAGCTGAGCATCTCGCGGATGTCGTCCCCTTCTTTGAGGTCGATGGTCTTCGAGAGCACGTCCTTGCCGTTGAGCTTCACGCTGAATTCGACTTTCGCACCGGGTTCGAAGCCCTTGGCCCGGAAGCGGACGGGAATGATCGAGCTGTCGTCGACGAACAGGTTCTCTTGGGCTTGCACGTCGCGGATTTGCAATTGCCCGTAGGCGGAGCTGCCGACGCCGTAGATGTGCAGCGGAACCTTCAACTCCCCGCAGCGGCGGGCGAGTTCGGCCAAGCTCTTGCCGCTGGCGTTCTCCCGGCCGTCGGTCACGAGCACCACGGCGGCGGGGAGCTCGGATTCGTCCCGGTTCAGCAAATCGAACAACCCGTCGACGAGGGCGGTTTGGTCGTCTTTGCCGTCGATTTTGTCGAGCCAATTCGCGCCCCAGGGGTCTTGGGCCGAGCGCTTGGAACCGAAGGTGGCCACCTCGAGCGGCCCCTTCCCGCGGAGTTGTTCGAGGAGGTTCAACTTCGGGTTGGCGAGCGACTTCTTGGCGATCTCGAGCCGGCTCGGTTTCTCGGGCAGGTTCGCCGGCAACGCGGACAGAGCGGTCGGAATTGCGCCATCCGGGGCGGTCAAGTCGTAGGCCACGGCGACGCGGTGCCGGTCGGCGAGGTTGGTGCGGGCGTCCTTGTTCAACTTGCTCTGGCTGTTGTCGATCATCACGGCGACGGGCCGGTAGCGCGTCGTGGTCGTCTGCTGCACCCAAGTCGGCCGGAGGAGCAGGAACAGGATGAAGCACAGGGTGAAACCGCGCACGCCGGCGAGAACGAGCCGCACGACCAGAGGGACGCGTTTCGATTCGCGCAGGTACAGCACGACGACCACCGCGCAGGCGGCGATGGCGAGCAACAGCGCGAGCGGCCACGGGAACCAACCCCGCAGCTTCAGCGGGAACTCCAGCGCGGCGAATAGCAACGGATCGGTCATTCGGCCCTTCGGAGGTTCGAGGTCATTTCACTTCGCCCGCCCGCAATACCACGCCCAGCCGCACTCGACGCACGCGATCACGAACAACACCATCAGGATGTACACGGTCAATTCCCGGCGGTCGCGCTCGCTGCCGACCAGCGAATCGGCTTCGTCGCCGGCGGAGACGAGGATCGGTTTGAACCCGACCGCCGTGGCCACGGCGTCGTCGGTCATGCTGTCGAGGTCGTAGGACTCGCGCTGATCCGGGTTCACCGCGAAGCGCGGGCCGGTGAGCCCGGATTCGTCTTCGTAGCCCATCTGGTAAACGCCCGCGGTGAAGGCGTCCACGGCCGTCACGCTCGGTTTGCCACCGTCGGCCGCGACGACCGCTTTGCCGAGCTTCGAGCGGGTTTTGTTGGGTCGGAGCAAATCGACGACGCGGGTCGCTTCCGGGGGCGACCACGCGAAGGTTTCCCCCGCCACGCGGTTCGTTCCCTTCGCCACCCGGCCGGTGAAGTGCGATAAGAGCATTTGAACGATGGACAAGTACGAGCCCGCTTTCGACGGCCAGTTCGTCCACTTCGCATCGAGGCTCGTGTGGAGGAAGAGCACTTCGCTGTCGCCGAGCGCCTTGGCGGTGATCGCGGGCTTGCCGTTGTCGAAGCGCAGCATCACGTGGCCGTTGGTCGCGGGGCTCGATTCGTTGGTGCCGAGGTACGTCCAAACGTCGACGTCCGAGGTGACCGTGGCGTATGGCTCATCGCGCAGGCGGCTGAGGAACGACGGCGATTCGGCCGTATCCGGGGCCGGTTTGAACGGCGTCTCCGGTTTGGTGGTTTCGCTGGCCGTCAACTCGAACGGGAGCAATCCGAGGGGTTTGAAGACTTCGTTGTAACCCTTGGGCATGGTGAACTCGCCGGCGCCGATGAGCAAGCCGTGTCCTTCGCCGACGAACTTCGCCAAGCGATCGACGAAGGCTCGGCTCAATCCGGGGATGCCGTTGCGGTCGCTGTCGCGGGCCGGGACGTTGGCGAGGATGCAGAGGTCGGCATCGTTCAAGAGCGCCGGCGTCGCCTCGTTGGGCGTGATGTCGGTGACTTTGATGAAGTAATCGGGCCGGTTGATCTCGGGCACCGGCACGAGGGCATTCTTGATGAAGTGCCCCGACGATTCCCTCGGATCGCGCGGATCGCGGTTGCCGTCGATCAGCAACACCCGGACGCGATCCCGCACCAAAATGAGTTTGTCGAAGCGGTTGTCGCCGGGGAGATCGTCCGGCGTGCTGGTCGTCGCGGGTTGGCCGGGGAGCGCGTCCTTGGCCCCTTCGCCGATCTTCGCCGTCAACAGGTTCGGGCCAGCCTTCGAGAGCAACCCCGTGAGCGTGACGGGGAAGGTCTGCCCCGGTTCGATCCGGGCGGCGAGTCCGCTATCGATGTTTTGGAGTTGGCCGTCGACTTCGAGGGTGACGCCGACGTTCAACACCGGATCTTTGCCGGTGTTCTTGAGCAGTACGGTGAACGGCAGCCGGGTGTTCGTGTGCGGGATGCCACCGGGGAAGATGATGTCCGAAACGAGGACGTTGTTCACCGGCCGCTCGGGGTTGCCGCAGCGCACGATGATGAGAGTCGCCCGCTTCTGAATTTCCTTCGCCTTCTCTTTGAGCGCGGCCGCTTGGCGTTCCCAGCCGTTCTTTTGCAGGTCGCTGAAGATGTAGAGTTCTTTATTCGTGCCCTCGGCCCGGTCGAGCGCCGCATCGCCTTCGATCAACCCCGGCAGAATGTCGCCGGTCTGGCTCGTGAGTTCGATGCCCTTCACGACATTGCGAGCTTGGTCGAGGTTCGTCGGCGTGAACGGGAGTTGGGCTGTGCGGTCGGTGCACGTGTAGACCTGCACCGAGGAGTTCCGCGGCAAGCTATCGATGATCGACAGCGCCGCTTCCTTGGCCCGGTCGAGGCGGTTCTTGTCTTGGTCCTTCGCCCCCATGCTGTAGGAGGTGTCGAAGACGAACACCGCCGCGACGCTTTCCCCACGACCGGATCGGGCGCCCGTGCTGAAGCTGAACCGCGCGAGGGCCAGCGCGAGTAGAACCAACGCGAGGCAGCGGAGAGCGAGCAGGATCAATTCTTGGAACTTCAACCGCCGGCTCGTTTGCTCAATGCTCTGGCGCAGGAACTCCATCGCCGCCCACGGCAGCGGCCGGTGGCGGGCTTTGTAAAAGAAGTGCAGCACGAGCGGGATGCTGACCGCGAGCGCGCCGAGCAACATCAGTGGAGCGAGGATACCCATGAATCCGTGCCGTTAACCTTTCTTTTTCGTCAGGTAAACGACGACGACGCCGCTCCGGAGTTTCCCGGTGCCTTCCGGCGCCTTAGCCTTGAACTCCGTGGGACGTGGGCCACCCGGCTCCGTAGCGGCCGCGATGACGAGAGTCGCCCCATCGAAACGATAAATGCCCGCGAAAAGTTCGACCGGTCGATCCGGCTTCGGCTGAGTGGGAACGAAGTCGGGGCCGGTGGCGTGGAGGTCGGCCCGTTTGGGAGTCGCCGTCGCATCGAGTTCGATCAACCCGTGTTCGCTATGGCCCGACTCAGTTGTCACGCGTTTGCCGTTCAAGGTCAACGTGAACCGAAGGCGAGATTCTTCCGTCATCTCGTGCAGCCCAATTTGTTCGACTTTCAGGATCGTCCAAGTCCCTTGGGCCGCAGCCAAGTCTTCATCGCTGCTGCTCGCCTCCGGGCTCCACCCGCTCGGTGGAGTCGTCGGCTCGGGTTTCTTCTCGCAGCCGAGAGCCGCGATTACCAGCACCAGTACAATCCAAGAGCGCATCACTTCCTCCCCATTTGCAATCTGCGCACCAAATACTCTCCCAGCGCCGCTCCCAGCGGGCGATCCGTCGGCATGCGCACGTATTCGACCCGGCAACCGTCGCACGCACGCTGCAATTTCTCGAGGTAGGCGTTCACTGCCCGCAGGTAGGCCGGCTTGAGCAGGTGCGGGCGGGCCATCAGTGCGTCGGCCCCTTCCAAGTTGATGAAGCGCACGTTCCCTTCGAGCGGGAAGTCGATTTCATCGCGGTGCAGCACGTGGAAGAGCGTGACCTCGTGGCCGCGGAAACGCAATTGCCGTAAGCCGGTCAAGAGGCTGTCCACATCGTCGAAGCAATCCGAGATGAGGAAGACCAACCCCTTGCGACGAACCTGTTCGACGAACAGTTCCAACAGCGGGGCGATGCTAGTCTTCTCCGCAGCGCCCGCCTCTTCGAGCGTCTTGCAGACGGCGTTGATGTGGCCCATCGAGCCACTGGCGGGGAGCTCCGCGCGCCAGCGGTCGTCGAACATCCGCAGCGTCACCGAGTCCCGCTGCTTGACGATCGTGTACGCCAAGGACGCCGCGAGGAGCTTGGCATATTCGAGCTTGTTCGTCGCCCCATCGCCGTACCGCATGCTGTTGCTGGAATCGACGAGCAGGTGGCCGACGAAATTGGTTTCTTGCTCGTACTGCTTGATGGTGTAGCGTTCCGACCGCCCGTAGCTTTTCCAGTCGATGTGGCGGATGTCGTCGCCGGGCACGTACTCGCGGTGCTGGACGAACTCGACCGAGAAGCCGCGGTACGGCGACTTGTGGTCGCCGACGCGCAGTCCTTCCACGACTTGCCGCGCGGCGAGGCCGAGAGCCTCGGCGCGGGAGAGGATATCGGGTTTGAGAAGGGTGTTCATATTTTGTTAGCCGGACGCGCCAGCGACGGAGTCATGTGGGGGGTGTCGATAAATTTTCGCGCAGGGTAGGTTAGACTCCGTCGCTGGCGCGTCCGGCTAACGGCTCACG
>JANOSQ010001019.1:0-3655 GCA_031415915.1 Fimbriiglobus sp.
CGACACAGCCCTCGGACGCGGGTGGAAAAATCGAAGGGTACCTGCGGCGCGGTTCGACTCGGTTTCAACTTGCGGGAAGGAACCCACTTCACCGGCAGTCGCTTTTCTCCCGTCCCCCAACGCCGCTCTTCCACAAAGCGCGGCGGAATCTCGAGCGTTCCATCGATCATCGGCCGGCCCACGTGACTGTCCCCGAATGCGACACTCTAGCAACTCCGCGAGTGTCGCACCACAGTTCGACCACGCCCAGTGCCAAATTTCGGAGGCACACCCCGTTACGAGTCAAAACATCCCTTCGGCCTGAAAGGCCGATTCATGGACGCCCGTGAACCGGCCTTTCAGGCCGGACTTCCTTCTCTCTCGCGAACCCAGGCCTCCGCTGGCTTCGTCAACTCCGACCTGGGCTGACAGAACCGGCCTTACAGGCCGGAGAATCGAGGATTGATACTCATTGCTGTTCGTTCCACTCCGAAAAACCTCCGAGAATCGTTGCCATACCCGCACCCCACTCGGGCTTGCAATGCATTTGCGGTTGCGCGTATAGTCCCCGCGTTCGGCGACGGGGTCGAAGGACCGATCCCCGCGCGCAGGGAAGGAACCCGTATGGGCTGGGCCGCCCCGACATTTGCTGAATTCACAGTCATCCCGGCACCGGGGGGCCGGCCGCGCCCCGCGTCGCCGCGCGTCCGCGTCGCCATCGGCACGCCGCAGCTCTCCGTGGTCATCGTCAATTTCTGCCAGTGGAAAAACACCGCCCGGCTCACGCGCCAACTCCGCCGCTGCGAGGCGATCCGACGCGGTGCGGCGGAAGTCGTCATCGTCGACAACCATTCGCCCAAGAACGCGTTGGCCAAATCGCTCCGGAAGCTTTCGGGCGTGTCGGTCGTGCGCTCCGCCAAGAACTACGGGTTCGCCAAAGCGGTGAATCGCGGCAGCAACCTCAGCCGCGGCGAGTGGGTGCTGCTGTTGAATCCGGACGTCACGGTGCCCGAGGGCTTCCTCGACGAAGTCTTGGAAGCCGCCCAGCGCTTCCCGGCCGTCGATCCGAACGCGGGTGTCATCGGCTTCCAACTCCGCAATCGCGACGGGACGAAACAGGCCTCGTCCGGCGCGTTTCCGACCCTCGCCCGCACGTTGGCCGGCTTGGTGGTGCCCCGGTCGCGCCGGCGCTGCCAGCATCAATCGCTCATGGGTCGGCAACCCGTACCGTGGGTGACCGGGGGTTGCTTGCTCGTCCGCCGGGATTGCTTTGAAGACGTCCGCGGGTTGGATGAAACCTTCTTCCTCTATTACGAAGACGTCGATTTCTGCCAGCGCGCCCGCTCCGCGGGGTGGAGCGTTTGGTACGAACCCGACCTGCGCGTCACGCACCACTTCCCGCTCCACACCCGGCAAGTCCCGGCCCCGCTCCGGCTCGTCACCCGGCACGCCCTCCTGACCTACGCCCGCAAGCATTGGGCGGGCTGGCAAACGAAGCTCTTGTGCGGGATCGTCTGGCTCGAAGCTTTGGCCCGCGAGAAGTTGGCCCGGCACCGGAAACAACCCGCCGCGGCCGAGTGCTTCCGGGAAATGCGCGGGCTGGTCGCCGACGTTTACCGCGGCCGGGAACGCGAAGCCCAAGCCCGCATCCGCTACGCGGCGAGCTTCCTCGATGCCGTGGCGGGGGCGAACGACGGGAAAACCGAAGGGGGCTGATCGTGGAACCGGTTCTCTCCGTGGTCATCCCATCGTTCCGCCGGGCCGATCTGCTGGCACTTTGTTTGGGCAGTTTGAAACTCCACGCCCCGCCCGACACGGAAATTCTCGTCGTCGACGACGGCTCCGAAGCCGCGGGCATTTCGGAAGCGGCGCTGCGATTCCCCGGCGTCCGCGTCGTCCGCTTGCCGCGGCAATTCGGTTTCTGCGTCGCCGCCAACATCGGCATCGCTTCCGCGAAGGCCCCGATCATCGAACTGCTCAACGACGATACCGAAGTCACGGCGGGCTGGGCCAACGCGGCGCTCGATTGCTTCGGGGATCCCCGCGTCGTCGCGGTGGCTCCGCTGGTGCTGCAACTCGACGAAGTGGGGCTATCGCTCGGGTTGGCCCCACTCATCGACAGCGCCGGCGACGAGTACGACGCCGGCGGATTCGCCAGCAAGCGCTGGCACGATCGACCGTTAGATAGCGCGACGCCATGCATTACCGGGCCCGTCTGGGGGGCTTCCGCTTCGGCGGCATTCTACCGGCGGGAATCGGTTCTCGCGGCCGGTGGGTTCCCCGACGATTTCGGAGCCTACTTCGAGGATGTCGATCTGGCCCACCGGTTGAATCGGCGGGGCGGCCAAGCCGTTTTCCAGCCGGCGTCGGTCGTCTGGCATCGCGTGTCGTCGAGCTACGGGCGGAAACCGTCGCGGGAGGTGCTCGTTCAGCAATCGCGGAACGAGGAGCGCGTCTTTTGGCGGAACGTCGGTGGGATCGGGAACGTCGTTCGCACTGTCCCCCGCCACGGAACCGTCTTGTTGGCCAAGGCGTTCCGCCGAATGCGGGAAGGAACCTTGGCCCCGTGGCTGCAAGGTCGTTGGCAAGCTTGGTGCGGATAGTATAATCTCGTTCACTTAAACTGCAAAGCCGGTCTTGTTAGCCCGACGCGCTAGCGAGGGAGTCGGATGGAGTCTGCGACATCCGACTCTGCACCCGACTGGTTCATCGAGCGGCTTCCAGTGCGGTGTCTGTGTCGGATGTCGAAGACTCCATCCGACTCCCTCGCTCGCGCGTCGGGCTAGTGGTTCATTGCAGCTGAATGGTTCGGTTTGCCGATAGTATCCGTGACACGGTCACGGAGGATTGGCCATGCTACCGAAAACGAAAGTCGAAGTCCGTTTGACGGACGACCAGCGGGAGACGCTGGAACGTTTGGTTCAGACCGGTTCGCATCCGGCGGCGATGCGGCGGCGGGCCGACATCCTGCTCTTGAGCGACGCCGATGGCCCCGACGCTTGGTCGGACGACGACATCGCCGAGCGTTTGGAAACGTCCCGGATGACCGTCCAACGGGTGCGTCAGCAATTCGCCGCCGAGGGGTTCGACGCCACCTTGCACCGCAAGAAGCCGACCGGCCGGCAGTACCGCAAACTCGACGGGAAACAGGAAGCGCAACTGGTCGTCTTGGCTTGTTCCCAAGCGCCGGAAGGCCACGCCCGCTGGACGATGGTGCTGTTGGCCGATCGCTTGGTGGAGATGAAAGTCGTCGATTCCATCGACCCGGCCACCGTGTGGCGGACGCTGAAAAAAACGAGCTCAAGCCGTGGCTGAAGCAGCAGTGGGTGATCCCGCCGAAGGAGAATGCGGCCTTCGTGGCGAACATGGAGGACGTGCTCGACACCTACGCGAAGCCGTACGATTCCAAGCGTCCGGTGGTGTGCGTGGACGAGGCGGGCAAGCAGTTGATCGGCGACGTGCGGGAACCGTTGCCGGTGCGTCCGGGATCGCCGGCGAAAGAAGACAGCGTCTACGAGCGCGGCGGAGTGGCCAACCTGTTCCTGGCGTTCGAACCGTTGGCCGGGACGCGTCGGGTCGAAGTCACCCAGCGCAAGACGAGCGTCGATTTCGCGCGGTTCCTGCGCGCGCTGAGCGACGAGCACTACGCCGCGGCGGAGAAGATCGTGCTGGTTTG
>JANOSQ010001020.1:0-3801 GCA_031415915.1 Fimbriiglobus sp.
AGTGCTCGGTCACACAAGTGATTTGGGATGGTTTCTTTCAGAGCCGGACGCGTAAGCGACGTTTCCGAGTCGAACGTCGCTAACGCGTCCGGCTCTGATCCCAAACCATGAATGTGACGCAGCACCAGGATCTCCGCCCCCGCGCGCTCCCACGACGCGAGCTTGGCGGCTCCTTCGAAGGTGGTCGCCACCAGCACCGGGGCTCGGTCAATCGTTCGCAAGAGCTGGCACGACTCCGGCAACTCCCCGCTCGCACTCACGACGATCCGGGTGGCGATTCGCGGCCCCGCGGGGCGGGCCGTCAGCAAAGGGTCGTCCGCGAGCAGCGTTCCCCGGCCGACGAGGATCGCATCGACGCGGCCCCGCAGGTCGTGCACCTTCGCCCGGCTGGCTTCGTTGCTGATCCATTTCGAATCGCCCGTCCGGGTGGCGATGCGGCCGTCGAGCGACATCGCCCACTTCGCGATCACCCACGGCCGGTGCCGGTGGAGCAGCGTGAGGTACGGGGCGTTCAACCGCGCCGCGTTCGATTCGCAGACCCCGACCTCGACTGACAACCCCTTGTCGCGGAGCGCGGACAGCCCACCCCCGGCCACGGCGGGGAAGGGATCGCCCATCGCCACGACGACCCGGCGCACCCCCGACTTCATCACGGCTTCGGTGCAAGGTGGCGTCTTCCCGTGGTGGCAACAAGGTTCGAGCGTGACGTAAAGGGTCCCGCCGAGTGCGGCGTTCCCAGCGGCCGCGAGGGCGTTGACTTCCGCATGAGGGCCGCCGAAGAACTCGTGCCACCCTTCGCCCACGACGGCACCGGCCGCGTTCACCACGACGGCGCCGACCATCGGATTCGGCTCCACGCGACCGCGGCCCTGCGCCGCGAGCGCAAGCGCCCGCAGCATGTGGCGTTCGTCAGTCGGCGACGCGGAATCCACGAATCGGCCCCCAATATTTTCGGAATCGGAGCGAACCAACCTCCGGCCGGTACGTCACTGGTAATGTACACGAACTCCGAACCCCCGAACGAGCCATGAACTCACTCCACCTCCAACTCGATACCAGCGAACGCCGGGCGAGTCTGCGACTCGACCCCGACTAGCCCCTCCAGCGGAATGCGCAGACGCGCGGCCGGGGGGCGACCCCCGGCCGTTTTCGTTTCCGCCCGTTCGTCCAATCAGGTAGGACACCGGTCTTTCACACCGGAAACAGGGGCGCGAATCCCCTACGGGCGATCTGGAACCACGGCGACACGCCCCGGAGGAGCAAAGGCCGCTCGCCACTTTGTCAAAGTGGAGGCTGCGGGTTCGAATCCCGTGCGGGGCGCTCGGAACTCGGTGATGTAGCCCAACTGGTAGAGGCGTCCGTCTCAGAAACGGATCGGTGTGGGTTCGACTCCCTCCATCACCACTCGGAAGATTGCGGGCGGGCGGGTGCTCCGCCGGGTCTCATAAGCCTGGCTCCCGGGTTCGACTCCCGGGCCTGCAACTACGGAAGGGAGCCGGATAACGGTTCGCCGGAGCGCTTTGCTAAAGCGATTGGCCCCCGGGCCAGTGCGGGTTCAATTCCCGCCCCTTCCGCTCTCGCCCCGGTGGTGAAACGGAATCACGCCGCGCTACGAACGCGGCGTTCCAAGTTCGAATCTTGGCCGGGGTAGTTCGGCGGGTTCGTGGGCAGGGGGCCACTCCCCCACGGGTGCGACAATGATTTTGGCATTTGTCAAACCGACATCGATTGCACCCCTGCCGCCAGCGCACGAGCTGTTCGCTATGCCGGAAGCCGAAGACCGTTCGCGGAGCCAAGTACGACACACCAAACAGAACCCTTTCAACTCGGTACACCTTTCAGCGCAGCTTCAACAGTTTCAGCACCGGCGCCGCGGAGAGCGTTGTGGCCAAGGCCATGAGCACGAGCATGGCGAAGAGCGGCTTCGAGATGACGCCCATTTCCAAGCCGATGTCGAGGACGATCAGACCCATCAGGCCGCGGGCGTTCATCAGCGCCCCCAGCGCGGCGGAATCGCGCCACGATTGCCCCGTCAGCCTCGCGGCGACGGCGCATCCCCCGAACTTGCCGAGGGTGGCGACCGCGAAGATGGCCAGCGCGCAGAGCCAATCCTCCCACGCCGCGAGCAAGCCGAGTTCCGTGCGCATCCCCGTGGTGGCGAAGAACGCGGGCAACAGCAAGAGTGTCACGGGGTCGTGGATCTTCGCCGCGAATTCCTTGGCGACCCGGCTGCCGTGCGGGATGACGGCGCCGAGCAAGAAGGCCCCGAACACGGCGTGGATGCCGATCCACTCGGTGGCGAACGCCGCCACTAGGATCAGCAAGAACAAACCGGTGATCGCGTACGGCGGAATCGGGCCGGTTCGGGCGTCGAGGCGATCCATCCACTTCTTCAACAGCGGGCGAACCAAGGTGAGCATCGCCAAGACGAACAAACCCGCCGAGGCGCCGACGATGAGCGCCCCGCCGACTTGGGCCTGCGCGATGCCGACGACGAAGGCGAGCAAGCACCAGGCGATGGCGTCGTCCACGGCGGCGCAACCGAGGGCCAAGATCCCGAGGCCGGTACGCTGGAGTCGGAAGTCGGCGAGGATGCGGGCCAGTACGGGGAACGCCGTGATCGACATGGCGACGCCGATGAAGAGGGCGAAGCTGGCGAACGGGACACCCTCGGGGGCCAGGCCGGGATAGAGCCACAGGGCGAGTGCGGCACCGAGCCCGAACGGAACCGCGATGCCGGCGAGGGAGATCGCGACGGCCGAGCGAGCTTGATTTTTCAGGCGGGGGCCGTCGAGTTCCAGCCCGACGAGGAACATGTAGAGCACGACGCCGAGTTGCGATATGGCACGCAGCGCCGTGGGGACGTGCCGGTGCGGGTCGTCGGCGACCGGGGGAATCAGGAAATGCATCGCGGTCGGCGAGATTGCACCGAGCAGCGAGGGACCCAGCAGGATGCCGGCGATCATCTCCCCGATCACGGCGGGTTGGCCGAGTCTTCGGCAGACCCGGCCCAGGAGGAATCCGAGCGCGAGCACGGCCGCGAGCGTGGCGAGGACGTGCAGGAGCGGATTCACGCCCCGACCCCCGCTTCGAGTTGTGCCGCCTTGGCCGCATCGTCCGCCCGCATGGCGTCGATCAGTGGCCAGAGTTCGTCGACGTCATCTTTGAAGAGGTTGCCGATGAGCACGTCCGTGATCAGCCCCTTTTTGTCCGGGTTGCGGCGAACAAGGCGGCCGAAGTTCAACCCTTCGTAGAACTCGACCACGAGTCGGCGCATGCGGTCCATGCCTTGGACGAAGCCCTTTTCCCAGACGCGCAGTTTGGCCTCGGACGGATCGTTCGCCGCGATCGCATCGCCGATGGCATCCGCGGCCATACCGGCGGAGGTCAGGGCGAGGAGCACCCCGGAGGAATAGAGCGGATCGAGAAACCCGAAGGCGTCGCCGACGAGGACCCAACCGTCGCCCGCGGCTTGCTTGGCGCGGTACGAGTATTGATTTTGGGCGCGGAAGATATCGCACCGCGTTGCATTCTCCAACCGCGGTTTCAAACCGGGGCAGCGTTCGACTTCCTCGAAGTAGAGCGCTTCCAAATCCTTCGTGGATCGGTTTTGGAACAGGTACTCGTTCGACGCGACTACGCCGACGCTGATGATATCGTCGTGCAGCGGGATGTACCAGAACCAGCCGGCTTTCCCCTTGGTTTGCAGCACGATGGTGGCGCCCGCGTCTTTGCCGGTGTCGCGGTAGGCGCCTTTCCAGTACGTCCATACCGCCGCCTTCTTCAGCTCGGGATCCCACT
>JANOSQ010001021.1:0-2370 GCA_031415915.1 Fimbriiglobus sp.
GAAGAACACGGTTACATCTGGGTGAAGTCGAAGGCGAGCACGCCCGAATTCCCCGAGATCAACACCGACAAGTACTACCACTTGGGCAACTTCCACCACGTCGTCCCGGCGCCGCTGGAGTTGACCGTGGACAACTTCAACGAGATCGAACACAGCGGCACCGTCCACGACACCTTCGGCTACGATCTCGCCCGGATGCACGAGGTGAAGGTGAACTTCGAACCGACCGACGAAACCGTGAAGGTCACGAACGTCGGCCCGACGAAGACGCTCTTCAAACCGCTGGCGTGGATCCTCGGCATCCGTAAAGGCGACCTTTTCCACGACCATTGGACGACGCACTTCTCCCCGGTTTACAGCGTCTACGACCATTGGTGGACTTCGCCCGACGGCAGCCGGGAGTCGATGATGCGCTGGCGGCTCTACATGTTTTTCTGGCCCATCGACGCCGACCGCACCGCCGTCACGTCGTTCGTCTACGCCAAGAGCCGCTTCCCCGGCCCCGCCGGCGGGCTCAGAATTTCCAAGTGGATCTTCCGCCGGGAGGTGGATCGCGAAGTCCGGCAGGACATCGCTATGCTCGAACACATGGCCGACAAGAACCCGAGCATCGACGGCATGAAGCTGAGCCGGTTCGACCGCGTCCTCGGGCTGACGCGCGAGCGCATTCAGCGAATCTATCGCGGCGTCCCCGCGGGCCGCATTCCTCTGACCGCCTGAGGCTCGCGTGATCTTTTCCCCCCGGCTGCCGCTGAGCGCGATCGTGTCGTGGTGCCGGGCGCTGCGCCACGGTATCGACATCGGCCTGTCGCCGGTGAGGATCTTCAAACAGCAGGCGAAATCGGGGCCGCAAGCGGCGCGGGACTTGGCGACGACCATCGCGGAGCGGTTGGCCCAAGGCAGTTCGCTCGAAAACGCGATGAAGCCGGATCGCTCGAAGTTCCCGCCGTTGATGCTCGAATTGGTCGCCGTCGGCGAGAAGACGGGCCGGTTGACGGAGACGTTCGAGGAACTCGAACGTTACTTCGAGCAGACCGTGTCGATGCGGAAGATGTTCCACGGGGCGCTGATCTGGCCCATTTTCACCTACTTCGCCGCGGTCTTCATCATCGCGATGATGCTCTTGGTGCTCGGCCTCATCGCCCCGTCGGATGGAAAAGGGTTCGATCCGCTCGGCTTGGGGTTGCTCGGCTTCAAAGGGGCGGCCGTGGTGCTCGGCATCGGGTTCGGCTTCGGCGGCTTCGTGGCCGTGGCCTACTTGGCCCTGCGGGACAACGACCCCGTCCGCGCCAAATTCGAAGCCTTCGCGCTGAACATCCCCGGCTTGGCCGGATGCTTTCGTGCCTTCGCGCTCCAGCGCTTCAGCATGGCCCTGCACATGACCAGCGAAGCCGGGTTGAAGGCCGACGAAAGCCTTCTCTACAGCTTCCGCGCCACCACCAACGGGGCTTACCTCGCCAACGCGGAGAGTTGCGCGAAGCAGGCTCGCGGCGGTCGCGCCGTGGACAAAATCTTGGCCGGCTGCCCGAAGAAACTGTTCCCGGAGGAGTACCTCGACGCCGTCGGCGTCGGCGTCATCACCGGGAACCTCGCGGAAGTGATGGCGAAACAAGCGGAGCAATACCGGGACGAAGCCGGCCGCAAGTTGAAACTCCTGACGATGCTCGTGAGCGGCGGGGTGTACGCCCTCATCGGGATCTTGATTATCATCGTCATCATCAAACTGGCCTACGCCGTGCTGATCCAGCCGATCAACGACGGGTTGAACGCAATTCCGTGATGCGTTCGCCGGCGTATAACAATCTTGCGTCCCGCCCCGTTTTCTCCCACCTTGGAGTTCCACCATGTTCACCCGCCGAGACATGCTCCGCACCTCCGCCGCCGCGGTCGCCGCCCCGCTGCTCTTGACCACAGTCCGGGCCGAGGAACCCGCCCCGGTCGGATTCACTTTGCCGAAGCTCCCCTACGCCTACGATGCGCTCGAGCCGAGCATCGACAAAGAAACGATGGAGATCCACCACGGCAAGCACCACAACGCCTACGTCACGAACTTGAATGCGGCCCTGAAGAAGGACGCCCCCGAACTGCTGAAGAAGCCCATCGAAGCCATCCTGATGGACTTGAAGACCGTGCCCATGGCGGCCCGCGCGGCCGTGCGGAACAACGGCGGCGGCCACTGGAACCACACCTTCTTCTGGAGCGTCATGGCCCCAGCCGGCAAAGGCGGGGAGTTGAAGGGCGATCTGCTCAAAGCCATCGAAGAGTCGTTCCAGTCGGTCGAAGGGTTCAAGAAGGCGTTCGCCGCCGCGGCGACCACGCGCTTCGGCAGCGGCTGGGCCTGGCTCGTGCCGTGCCGCGAGTAACCGCTCG
>JANOSQ010001022.1:0-2323 GCA_031415915.1 Fimbriiglobus sp.
CGCGATGTCACCCGCGCCGCGCTGGCCGGCATCCCCATCATCGCTTCGTCCATCGGGCCGATCGTCGATGCCTACGGCGCCTCCGACGAAAACGCTCTGATCGTCGCCCCCGACGACCCCGTCGGTTTGGCCAATGCGATCCAGCGGAGCTTGGAACGCCCGGGGGAAACCCACGAACGTTCGGAGCGGGCGCGCGTCACCGCGCTGCGGTTGAATTCGCCGGACGCACTGGCGCAGCGGGATCGGCTCTTCGCGGCGATCGCCGCGCGGCGGGCTAAACCGTGACCAGCGCGAACTCGATGGCCTCGACGATGGATGGGACAACCGCCGCGAGTTTGAGTCTCGGATCCGGCACAGCAATGCCCGTGGAATGTCCGTAACCAGTTCGCACCAAGATGGTCCGACACCCCGCCGCGGCGCCGGCTTGCAAGTCGGTCAACCGATCCCCGACCATCCAAGATCGGGCGAGGTCGATGCCCAACTCGGCCGCCGCTTTCCGCAGCATCCCCGGCTTCGGCTTCCGGCAATCGCATTCGACGCGGTAGCGCCCCTGCCCTTCCGTCGGATGGTGCGGGCAATAGTAGAATCGATCCACGCTCGCCCCGGCTTCGACGAGCAATCCATCCGCGATGACCCGGTGGACCTCCGGTAACACGCTCTCGGGAAACAGCCCGCGGGCGACACCCGATTGATTCGAGACGACCACGACGCGCCAGCCCGCGTCGTTGACTTTGCGAATCGCGGCCGCGGCGCCGGCGCTGAGCCGCACTTGCTCCGGCCGGGCGAGGTATTCCACTTCTTCGATCAACACCCCGTCGCGATCCAAGAACAAAGCCGGCCCCGATTCCGCGTGCGGATTCGGGGTCGGCTCGGTGTTCGCTGGTTCGGCCACGGCTCACGCCTTCGCTGGGGCCTTCTCGAGGGCGTGGAGTTTCTTGGCGGCGCGGGACTTCAACCGCGCGGCCTTGTTGGGGTGGATGTACCCCTTCGCGGCGGCTTGGTCGAGCTTCTTCGCGGTCGCACTCATCACGGGGACAATCTTCGCCGGGTCGCCGGTCTTGATCGTCGCGGCGAGTTCCTTCGTCTGGACCTTCACCAGCTTCAGCATGCGGCGGTTGAGCTTCTGGCGTTTCTCGGCTTGCTTCAATCGCTTGATCGCGCTCTTCGTGTGCGGCATTTGTCCCTCGGTGCGGAGTTCGGTGTTTGAAATTCGGAATTAAACGATGGCGCCGACCTTGAAGCGGACGAACTTCGTCGGCTTCAAGCCGGCTTTGGTCAGGGCGGCGCCGACGGTGGTGCCGGGGTATTTGGCGGTGTTGGCCATCGGCTGTTCGAAGAGCACGGTTTCGGACAACCAGCTCTTCACTTTGCCTTCGGCGATCTTCTCGAAGATGTTCGCCGGCTTGCCGACGTTCTTCGGGTCTTCTTGGATCTGTTGAACGAGGATGGCCCGTTCCTTGGCGATCACTTCGGCCGGGACATCGGTCGTCACCCTGTACGGCGGGTTGAGGGCCGCGATGTGGGCGCAGATGTCGCGGAGCAGTTCGTCGTGGCTGCCCGCGCCTTCGCACTGGAGCAATGCCCCGACCGAACCGTCGTGGTGGACGTATTGGCCGAAGACCCCGCCCGCGAGCCGGGCGAAGCGTTGGACGATCATCTTCTCGCGGATGACGCTGACGACATCCGTGAGCCGTTCGCCGACGGTGGCGTCGCCGAACGGCTTCGTCAACAGGTCGGCCACGTCTATCGGATCGGACGCGGCGACCGACTTGGCGAGGTCGTCGACCAAGCTGAGAACGCGGTCGTTCTTGGCGGTCGGGGCCGACTCGCAGCGGAACTCGACGATGCCCGCCACGGCCGCGGCGGTGTCGATGGAGATGCCGACGCGGCCCTCGGCCGTTTCGTTGCCATCGCGCTTCGCCGTCACCCCTTTGCCGCGGAGGCGCAGGATGACGACGGCTTTCTCCATGTCCCCGGCCGCTTCGGTCAGGGCGCGCTTGCAGTCCATCAACGGTTGGTCGGTGAGCTTGCGGAGTTCGTTCACGGCCGACGCGGAAATCGTGCTCATAGCTTTCTCGATGCTCTCGATTCGAAGACACGTTGGAAAAAAGAATTTCACCGCAGAGACAGAGGAGGACGCAGAGGAAAGCAAGTAGGGATCAAGCCATCGAGTCAACTGATCCGATTCGTTGCAGTGCTCTGCATTCTCCTCTTTCTCTGCGGTGTAATACTTTTTCCAATGTGTCTTCGAATCGAGAGCATCGAGAAAGCTATGAGCACGATTTCCGCGTCGGCCGTGAACGAACTCCGCAAGCTCACCGAC
>JANOSQ010001023.1:0-2355 GCA_031415915.1 Fimbriiglobus sp.
GAGGCCGACCACATTCAAGGAACCGGCATGGTTGGCACGTTCCGCCCGCGGCGGTTGGCTGCCGTCGCGCTGCTGGGCGCATTGGCTCTCGGGCTCGCGGCCTGCGGTGGCACATATCCGAATTCGACGTTCAATCCGAATTCGGAGTACAACGCCGCAATCGATCAACTCTGGGATCGTCTGCTCTATCTCGGCACGGCGGTGTTTATCGCCGTCGAAGCCGGGCTGGTTTACACGATCTTCCGCTATCGTCGTCGCCCTGGCGGCGGCATCCCGAAACAGGTGCACGGCAACACGGCGCTCGAGATTGCCTGGACGGCGATTCCGGCGGTGATTCTCATCTTCGTCGCCATCCCGACCGTCCGCACGATTTTCACGACGCAGGCCAAGGCAGCGCCGGATGCGTTGCAGGTCGAGGTCATCGGCCACCAATGGTGGTGGGAGTTCAAGTATCCGCAGTTGGGCATCACGACAGCCAATGAGCTGTACTTGCCGAACGGGAAGACGGTGAACTTCCAGCTCAAGACGTATGACGTGCTGCACTCCTTCTGGATTCCGCAGATGGGGGGCAAGCGCGATCTGATTTCGAACCGAACCAACTACCTCTGGTTCACGCCGAACAAGGATCTGCCCTCGTCGGCCTGGAACGGCTTCTGCGCCGAGTTCTGCGGACCGTCGCACGCGAACATGCGATTCCGCGTGTACACGGTGACCCCGGATGAATTCAAGCAGTGGTCCGAGCATCAGGTCCGTCCGGGGATGTTCCCGGTCGCGGTTGCTGATACGACCAAGGCCAAGATTGTGCCGGTCTCGCTGACGAAGCCTGCCCCGGGCGCCGCTGCCGTCGCTGCGCCGACTGTAGCGACGACTGCGGCTGCACCGACGACTGAACCGCCGGTCTGGACGTTCCCGGCCGACAAGATCGAGAAGGAATTCGGTTACGTCATCCCGAAGACGCCGCTGCCGACCACGATCGCGTTTGACGAGAGCGTGCTGGGGAAGGGCGATGCCGAACGCGGGCGGAAGATCTATTCAAAGAGCATGTGCATCGGCTGCCATGTGATCGCCGGCAATCCGATGAGCGCCGGTATTCTCGGGCCCAGCCTTACGCACATCGGCTCACGTCACACGATCGCCGGTGGTCTGTATCCAAATGATACGAAGCACCTGGCGTACTGGATCAAGAACGCCACGATCATGAAGCCGGGAAGTAAGATGCCCGCGCTCGGCAAGGGTGAGACGGATCGGAACACCAAGATGGTGATGAACGTCGGCGCGCTGACGGACGCCGAGATCGCTGATATCGTGGCCTACCTGCAGGCTCTCAAGTAACCGACCACCAGACACCTATCGCGATGGCTACCCTCGCCGCGGCGCCCCCGTATACCGAGAGCCACACGGAGCCCAGTACGACCGGGATCTGGAGTTGGCTCACGACGGTCGATCACAAGCGTATCGGGGTGCTTTACCTCGTTTCGTCGCTCTTCTTCTTCCTGTTCGGCGGCATTGAAGCCGGACTGCTTCGCGCGCAGCTCGCAACGCCAAACGGCAAGATTTTGTCGGCCGAGTTGTACAACCAGCTGTTCACGATGCACGGCACGACGATGATCTTCCTCGCCGTCATGCCGTTGTCGGCCGCGTTCTTCAACCTGCTGATCCCGCTGCAGATCGGTGCGCGCGACGTCGCTTTCCCGCGATTGAATGCGTTCAGCTACTGGGTTTTCCTGCTCGGCGCGCTGTTCATCACCTTCCCGATCTTTTTTCAGATCGCGCCGGATGGCGGCTGGTTTGGTTATGCGCCGTTGAGCACCAAGGCGTACTCGCCGCAGATCAACATGGATTTCTGGGTGCTTGGCCTCCAGATCCTTGGTATCTCGTCGCTGGCCGCCGGATTCAACTTCATCACGACGATCATCAACATGCGCGCGCCGGGCATGTCGCTGATGCGCATGCCCGTCTTCACGTGGATGTCGTTCGTCGTGCAATTTCTGGTTGTATTGGCGTTCCCGGTCATCACGGTCGCGCTCGTGTTCCTGCAGTTCGACCGCTTCTTCGGTACGAACTTCTACACGATCGCCAAGGGTGCTGACCCACTGCTTTGGCAGCACCTCTTCTGGGTGTTCGGCCACCCCGAGGTGTACATCTTGATTCTTCCTGCGATGGGGGTGATTTCGGAAATTCTCCCGACGTTTTCCGGGAAACCCCTCTTTGGCTACGCCTTCATCGTCTACTCGGGCATCTTCATCGGCTTCATGGGCTGGGGAGTGTGGAGCCACCACATGTTCACCGTGGGCCTGGGGCCGCTCGGCGACACGTTCTTCGCCCTGGCCACCATGCTCATCGCCATCCCGACCG
>JANOSQ010001024.1:0-2546 GCA_031415915.1 Fimbriiglobus sp.
TTGTCCTGGCTCGTACAAGAGCGTTCCGTTCGACGAGACGGCGAACTGTGCTCCACCACTCAACGTCGTCACGACCCCATCGAGGACCGGCCGTGGCGGGCCCGTCACTGTTAGTTCGGCGAGATCAAAAGGGACGGCGAGCAGCGAACCGGCGCGGGCGTAGATCACCTCACCATTGTTCGCATATGTGCCTTACGCTCCGCGCCCCCCATCGTGTTGCGCGCCGGTGCGCAGCGATCGCACAACCAGCCGCGCCTCGTCAAACGACAGGATGTCGGAGGTGGCCACGGTGAACAGAACCGCGTCGCCGCCGGGCAGAACCTCGGGCCATCGGTAACTACGTTCGCCCTTGGCGGGATCCGGCTGTGCGATCAACTGTGGAGTGCCACCTGTAGCAGGTACGCTCCAAAGCCCGGCATCGGTGGCGGGTGAATAAATGATGGTGTCATCGTCGGACCACGAGCCGCCCCTGGGGACGATGACGTCGGTCACCGCCTCGCGGCGGCCACCGGAAAGCGTCAGCACGAACAATTTGCCCTGCGTAAAGAACCCGATGCGTTGACCGTCTGGGGAAAAGAACGGACTGCTCGCCGACTGTGTGCCCGGAATGGGCGTCGCCGTAACGGACCCTAAGTCGCGCAAGTACAACTGAGGAGTGCCCGTCGAGTTTCCCAAGAAGACCGTGCGTCTGCCATCGGGTGAAATGGCAAAGGAACGGTCACCACCCGAGCCGGTGACCGATGCGTGTTCGGACAGCAGCAGATGAACGGGCTGCGGTGTTGCTTCCGGCCGAAGGCGGGAGGTGATCGCGAAGGCCATCGCCGCGACCGCGATCACAAGCGCGAGTGCGGCAACCGCCCACGGCAGCTGTCGGCCCCGAGACTTCAATGCTTCCGGCGGATCCGCGATATTGACCGCGTCGTCAATCTCGATCCGAAGGCCGGCAGCCGAATCGAGCCGGCGCTTCTGATCTTTTTCGAGGCAGCGCCGCAGCAGTGTGCGAATTCGGATTGGCGTCGACGCCGGTAGCGCGTTCCAGTCCGGATTCTTGCTCATCACCGCGACGATCGTGTCGGTCGCATCATCGCCATGAAATGCGCGCTTCGCCGTCAACATCTCAAACAGCACCGCGCCAAACGCCCAGATATCGGCGCGACGATCAACCGCTTTGCCTCGTGCCTGTTCCGGCGACATGTAAGCCGCCGTACCCAAAACGATTCCGGCCTGCGTGGCATGGATGGACAGCGTCGGCGAATTGGCGAGATTCTCGTCGGCTTGGGACTTGGGGCTTGGGGCTTGGGGAACTGCTTTGGCCAAGCCGAAGTCGAGCACCTTCACGGTGCCGTCGGGCCGCACCTTTACGTTGGCCGGTTTCAGATCGCGATGGATGATGCCGTGCTCGTGGGCGGCCTCGAGGGCCTCGGCGATCTGACGCGCGATCGGCAGCGCCTCATCGAGCGGAATCCGTCCGCGCGCAATGCGCTGGGCGAGATCTTCCCCTTCGACCAGCTCCATGACCAGTGCGAACGTGTCACCCGCGTGTTCGAGGCCGTAGATCTGTGCGATGTGGGGATGGTTGAGTGAGGCGAGGACTTCGGCCTCGCGCTTCAGCGTCGAGTCCTTGGCCCGATACACCTCACCCATGCCACCGGCGCCCAGGAGGGAGAGGACTTCGTAGGGGCCGAGCCGGGTGCCGGGGGGCAACCGCGCGATTATAGGCGGTAGCGAGACCGTTGTGGGCCATTCCTCGGTGCAGACGATCAGTAGCTGTCAGCAAACGGCGCGCAAGCCGATGAACAAGGAGATCCGCGACAGAAAGACGTGTCGGGAGGCCGAAGCCTCCCGTCGATGGGAAGGGAAAATGTCGATGCCCACGCATTGCAAGGTGTGGCCAAGAAAATGGCCTTTCTGGGTACGTGAGGGGCGAATCCGCCACCACCATCACGCCACGGCTGCGCTAAACAGACCAGACAGCTGGCCCGCATACTGCAACGATCCCAGCGGGAGAGACATATGACCTGGAGAGACAAGCTCGAGCTTGGGCTGAAGAACGACGCGCCCTTCCGCAAGGACAACCTGCCCGAAAGCCAGGTCCGCGGACCAGAGATTGATGCGGGCCCCGGCCGCTCGCCGATCATCCCGGCCGCCATTGACGATGCGATGGACCCCGTGGAGCCATCGATTCCAGACGATCGGCCAAGGGAACAGCACGAAGCCGACAAGCCGGTCAAGCAATAGCAGGCAGTCCGTCATTGCAGCGCTTCGGCCCTTTGAGTATCCTGACTGGGTTTTCCGAACACGGAAGCTCCACAAAGGATTGAATCGATGCGATACAGAAATCTGCTTGTTTGCACTGCCGTCTTCACCGGCGCCATCTTCACCGCCATTCCGGCCCTGGCCCAGGCCCCAGCCGGCGCCGCCGCCAAAAAGGTGGACAACACTGATCCTAAGACGGCCCGCTTTGGCGTGTGGGATAACTCGACCAATCCCAACAACGTGATGACCTACGAGAGCTTCGAAAAGGGCGGCAGCAAGCTCACCGTGAG